>NZ_JBBMFA010000101.1:0-175477 GCF_040096265.1 Ruthenibacterium intestinale | reverse complement strand
TTTGGAATTAGCAAGTCCACAGTCCATAAGGACTTGACACAGCGTCTGAAACGGCAGAATCGCGCATTATACAACAGCGTGCAAAAAGTGCTTCAGGTAAATAAAGAGGAGCGTCATCTGCGGGGCGGCGCCGCCACACGACAGAAATATCACCCGAGCACTTAACTGCACTGCAGTATTTTCACCTCATATTAGCCACAGCAATAAAAAGCGCTGCCCTATAAACACATTAAAACGCAACTTCAAAATTATTTCATCAAAAACCATCCACCTGGTCAATACTGGCGGATAATTTTTTCTTGAGATCCCAGTATTCCATACAAAAATCAAGGAAAGAAAAATAATATTCGTCATTTCGTCCTTTCATTGCGAACATGATCCGCTTTGAGTATTGCAGTATCATCCAAAACGTCGCAACTATCAACTATACGGTGATTTTCTATTGAAGATTTCAAAAATCCGTGATACATTATACATGAAAGTAACGACGCATCTGTTGTAAATATGAGGTGACAAAATGATTGAACGAACTTCCTATCTAAACCGGATGATTCATAACATGTGGAACGGTGAAGTTAAGGTGATTACCGGCATCCGCCGCTGCGGAAAGTCGGTACTGCTGTTCGACTTATTCTTCGAATATCTTCTCTCTCAAGGGATTTCGGAAGATCATATTATAAAAATTGAATTGGATCAGAGACGCTTCTATCAGTTCAGAAACCCCATCACTCTTTGTGAATATGTCGAATCTCTTATCACGGAAAAGAATGCCGAGAAATTTTTTCTTTTCATTGATGAGGTTCAGCTCACCACGAAAGTGATCGACAAAGAAAATGGCGGGATTGAAGTTTCCATCTATGATATGCTGAACGAGCTCAAGGCATATAAAAATTTGGATGTCTATGTGACAGGCAGCAATTCAAAAGGGCTGTCAAAAGATATTGCCACGGAGTTCCGTGGACGCGCTACTCAAATCCATGTATTTCCTCTGTCCTTTGAAGAATTTTTCTCCTATGTGGGCGGTGATGAACGAAGAGCATTGGATGCCTATATGCTTTATGGCGGCATGCCGCGTCTGCTGGCATTATCGGATGAAAAGGATAAAAAAGATTATTTGTCATCGCTGTACACCGAACTGTATGTAAAAGATATTGTTGAACGCAACGGTATCGAACGGGAAGATATTCTGAATGATATTCTTGATTTTCTTGCTTCCCAGATCAGTTCTCTTACCAACCCAACAAATATTGCCAATACCCTGACCAGCATGAAGAAAGAACGGATCAACTCTACGTTGGTTTCAAACTATGTGCAGCATACCATTGACTCTTTCCTTGTTTCCATGGCTCGACGTTACGATATCAAAGGAAAGACCTATTTCAAATATCCCAATAAATACTATTACACGGATATCGGTCTGCGCAACGCCAGATTGAATTACCGCCAATACGATCCCGGCCATATTATGGAAAATATCATCTATAACGAGCTGTTGCACCGGGGCTATTCCGTTGATGTTGGCGTGGTTACCGACCGAACCGGAGGGGCAAACGTACAAAAGGAAATTGATTTTGTTGTAAACGATGCAGATAAAAAAATCTACATCCAGTCAGCCTTTCAGATGGATACGGAAAAAAAAGAATCCTCCGAACTTGCATCTTTGATGCTGACAAAAGACTTTTTCAAAAAAGTCATTATTCGCATGGATATCCCCCATAACTTCTATGACAATCATGGTATTTTTCACTGCAATCTGATCGACCTTCTGCTCGGCCGTGTGGAATTATTTTAATCGGCCGCGCGCATCAACGCCTCAATCACTTCACGATCCGGAACGAGAAACAACTTTTACATCATGGCTGAACAATCCGCTGCTCAACTTCGTTTCGCTTTTCAAACAGGTCTGCTATTTAATATAGATTGGAACTGGAGGTAAATGACATGATACTGGATGCCCAAGAAATGATTTCTGTCAGTGAAGTAAATCAGGACTTCTCCAAAGTCACTCGAATCGCTGATAAGGCCGGGAAAGCTGTCATTTTCAAAGGAGGCCGCCCCAAATACCTTTTGATAGATATTGAAGCGAATCCGCGTCTTTTACTGTCTGAGGATGAATTGATTGGCATTTCTGCCACACGCATTTTTAAAAATCATCGGGCAGCCTTTGAGGAGCTGGCAAAATGATTGTACTGACATCGAACAAAATCTTACAACTTCATCAGTTTCTGATACAGGAAACAGGCGGCCTTGACGGTCTTCGCGATGCAGCTCTGCTTGATTCAGCCGTGCAAAGCCCACTGATAACTTTTGATGGACAAGAACTTTATCCCAGTCATGAAGAAAAGGCGGCAAAGCTGGGTTATACGTTGGCAAAGAATCACGCTTTTATCGACGGGAACAAACGGATTGGTGTCTATGCGCTGCTCATCTTCCTGGATGTAAACGGCGTAGCCATGGAGTATTCTGATACTAACCTGATTGCTCTCGGTCTCGGCATGGCGGACGGATCGTTCTGCTACGAGAGCGTCTTGGATTGGATTGAACAGCATAAACGAACCTATTGATTGCAACAAACCATAGAAAATGACGGTTGTCAGTGCTCCTGACAGCCGTCATTTTTTATGATCTTGTTTTATCCGTTTCGCAGAGCGGCCCCTTTTGCGTCCACCAATCTGTATACACTTAAGACAGAGAGGAGATCTGTATTCATCGCATGAGCAATTTCCTCAGCTGAATAGCCATAATACTATTAGTCTATTGATAGCCTTTTTTGCTGAGCCATGACACAAGTTTCTACCCGATCTTTGATGTAAGAAGTGTCTCTTTCAGCATAGTACTGCAGCGGTTCCGATAATGCCTCCTGCAGATCGAGGACTGTAAAATTCCATTCCAACTGTGGGCCATAAAGGACACGAGACGCTTGAACCTGGCGATAAAATGTAGTCTCCAAAGGTCTTGCTCTAAGCATCTTCAAGTGCTGTTCAGGCTCAATATCCATTGGATAATCTCGTACATTTGACAGCAGACCTGCACCAAAATCAAAGATCGGACAGTAGTCGAATCTATCTTCCTTACGCAATACCGTAATGTTGTTCAGATGTCGATCTTCATTTGCAACGAGCATGTCTATCTCAAATAATAGTGTCAGGTATTCTCCAAATCGACTAAGTCCGGTCAGCCGCTGCACCTGCTCAACGATCCAGCGTACTTTACTGGACAGGTTGGGTTGTTTTCCCGCTTGTCTCTGCCAGTCAGGGCCTACGCCTTTGAGCAGCAGATCAGCAAGCGTAATGATTGAATCCTGCGGCTGGAGAAAATTCTGACTGGAGCAGCCGTTTCGAGTACGACGATGAACTTCCAGTCTCTCCATTCGATAGGGTACATATTCAAACCCTAAATCGCGCACATTCGTTTTTTCCAGCAATGATGATGTTACAGTTTCAGACAGTCCTTCATATCCAAAGAGATCCAACTTATACCATCGGCCGTTTTCCGACCACTTTTCCTGATTTCCTTTTGAAGAGGTCTCTGCAATACGACTTTTGGTTGTCAGTTTCATCGGCATCTTTATCCCTCCACAACTTTGATCCAGAAGTGATCTTCTGCCATGCGTCCCTCTGTTTTGCGTACGATTTCAAGAGGATCATACTGCTCAAGTCCCAGTTGTTCCAAATATCTGCCTAAACCATCTCGTTGACGAGGAACGCAGCGGGATTCCAGGAAACGCTCAAAATCTCCCCAGTCCGGATCCTCATTCACACCGAAGGCTGTGGATAATGGATCGTTCAAGAGATTTTCGATTGCAATGCTCCGAGCTGTCTGATCAGCACAGATTTTGGTACATAATGTCCGCTCATTATAAAAATACAGGATTAGTACGTTGTGTTTCTTTGCTCGCGCATCTATAAGAAAATCCTCATACTTTTTAGAACCCGCCCGGCGAATTGTAATACACTCACCATCAAAGTGCAAAACAATCTCTCTGTTTTGATCCGTGAGGCCCATCTGGCGAACCCATGCCGGTGGCAGCGCGACCCTGAAACCTTTTGAGTGAGAGCCAGCAGTTCCACTTGCTTTACTGATCCGAATTTTTCCTCTTCGCTCTTCGTAATTCATTTGCCGCTCCCTCACTCTCACTTGCTGTTATTATTATATCCATTGGGCCCCAATAAATCAAATTATCTTTGCTCAACAAAATAGATATTTCAGCCTATTAAGATTCAAAAAACTGAGTATACCGTCAAAAGCACCTACATTGTTTTCACCGGACCCGAACAAGAGAACGAGCAAAGGAAAGCGGCACACTAATCTAATCCGCTGTGCATTTCTAAATTAAAACGGCAGTCAGCCAGATAGTATAGGGTAGGAGAATCAGTTGGGTTCTAAGGAATTCAAGTAGGCTTTCACAGAAGCGTAGTAGGTGCGCAGGAACTTGTTGGCGGATGCCATCATGTAGACACGGTATTGGCACTCTTTTTTATATAATTCTTTTGTCCTGTATAGGTATACCCTTATGAGACAGGTAAATAAAACAAAAACAAGTGCCAATAGGCTTGCTTTTCTTCATTGGGATGTCCCAATCTGGACGCGGCAACCTATTGGCACACTGTTTTATCAGGTATGATTTATTCGACGGAACAAATTACACCAGATATGTTTTCTCCCATTGCTGCATATGCTCGTAAGAACCTTCCGTCAGATCCGAATTATCAAACAGCAACTGCGGCATTTCCGTGCCGGTTTTTATAAGTAAAGTGAAGTTAGACCATTCATCGGAAAAATTCGCACGAAGCAGTTGCGCAATCTGCGAAAATGCTTTCTCTAGAGTTTTCTCAGACAGGCTGAGTTCCTGATACATTTTATAACACTGATGCCACTTTTGATTTTCTTCCGTCTTCACATAGTAATAAATCATGTAAGAAGCAGCTGTCACTTCACCGTAAACGGCAACCTGCTTCACATTAGCTTTTTCCGGAATCGTTTGTTGGATCATTTCGGATATCTGTTTTGCTAACATGTCTTTTTTCATTTCTCTCACCTGCCGCACACATTGTCAAACACTTTTTGAATCTTTTTATCTTTCGTTTCCACAGTATAAGTGAACCCACTGGGTCGGATTCCCTGCTGATCATCGTATCGAACCTCAATTTTGATTTTGGGGTTCTCACCGTTTTCCAGCATTTTTGCGACAGTCAACTCCATCGACTTATAGTCGCCCCGATTCAACCTTGCGTCCATCGGAACAATATTCAGCCACGATGCATCCCCTCCCAGCAACTTTGCCACAAGATGTCCACCATCATCACTATCGACGCGATCCAGTCCTCCGCTTGTTCTCTGGTCCACTTGATTTCTTACGCTGTCCTCTTCCGGAAAACGCGGATACCCTTCTATCAGCGTCACACGCCCTTGGTCGTCCGTGTGGTATGTAAACCCATCTAAAGTATACTCGGCATTGGGGATTCGATATTCGTGCACAGTTTTTTCGCTGATATTCCCCACACGGAAACCAGCCACCTTATTGGTCACATCGCGATGTTCCTGTGTCGCGGAGTTATTGGGTCCGGGAGTATCCAGAATATTCAGGCGCAGCATCGAACCGGAAATGCCGGGGATGTCTCCGTCCAGATCAACATAAAACACCTTGTCATCCTTGTTATACTCGTCCAGCAGGTCAGGTGTCACCGGTCTGCTTTTGTACAAAATCTCCCCCTGCCGGGTGCTGCATTCCACGGTGAAGCCCTCTTTATTGTCGCAATCATGAATCCGCGTGATTTTCGCTGTGGTCGCATCGTTGGCCGCTGGCAGAAGGTCGCGCCCCAGCAGAGCATTGATGAGCGTAGACTTTCCGCTGCTCATGGTGGCGACTACCGCCATATCAAAATCATTTTTTCGCTCCTGCTGATAGCTGCGCTGCAATTCCTCACTGCGCAGCTCTTCCACGGGGGAATCCTTGAATGTTGCCACCAGCTTGTCCAGCTCCTGCAGAACATTTTTATCTTCCCGCAGTTCGCCTTTCAGCGCTCTCAGTATAAAGCTCGTTTTATGATCCTTGCCGCTCTGGTTGTTCCACTGATCGCAGAAGAGCTGCAGATCCTGATAGTCGATTTTCCTGCCGGTAAACTCAATTTCCACTTCCCGCTCATTCAGCGCATTCTGGATTTCGACAGCAAAACCTTTCCAGTTCGGCGCGGGATAAAACCATGTTTGCAGCCTGCGTCTACGCAGGTATTGCGCCCACGGCGTTTTATTTGCGCTTTTCCCATTCACCTGAAAACGGCTTTCCAGCAGGTACGGATTGTACGAAATTGATAACATCATTTGTCCTGAACTCCTTTTTCGGTCTATTTTTTATATTGCTTTTATGTAATTGATCAATCCTGACACAGAGTGGAATTCTCAAACGAACAGTTTTTGAATGTCGAGTGCTTTGACAAAATCTTTACGCAATCGTTGAATTCACAAGAATCCGTATCACTTATTGCCAGAAAGAGGCAACACGAATCCCACTGGTCAGAATCCCCCTGCGCTGTAAAATTGCAGTGCAGAATAATATTAAGATCCGTTACTTTTATAAAAGGCGGGACAGAAAAATGGTGTTTTTTCCGAGGCGCAAAGCTGAAATCGCAGAACGCAAATGCTGCGCATTCTCTTTCTTTGTCCTCTTCGCCGGCATCATCTAATTCATCCTCATCATCGATCTCATCCCCAATTTTGTCATCGTCATCCTCTTCTTCGATCCGGCTTCCCAAAAGTCTCTTCAAAGGATCCTCCGGGCTGCTGAAAAACTGGCCCGCGAAATTTTCCGTTTTCACCTCTGCAGCCAGGAAATTTATATCACTTCTGAAAAAATTCCCAACGCAATCGCAGAAATCCACCTTTTCCAGCTTTACGCGTCCTGTACTGTTCACCGCCCATTGTTCAGTCGAATCAATGGTCAGATTCTCAACCCTGCAGTTTTCAATTTTCAAAACGCCTGAACTCTGAATCAGACATCCGTATTTATCTTTCGACCGCCATGCCTCTCCGGGCTCCGCCCCCTTTATCACACAGTTTTTGAGATTAAGAGACCCACTTTGCCAGATATCAACGTAGGCACGCGGCGTGATCCGGATCTCACAGTTCTCGCAAACTACATTTGCACCGATATCTACCTTTGCATTCAGATACAGGACCTGATTCATCAGCGCAGCATCCTTCCAAAATTCCCGGTTCGTGCTCACATGGGAGATTGCTTGCTGCTTTGCTTGCTGAAAGTCAATGTTCATCGTTTTTTCACTCCTCAAATAGTGCTGTCTTTTATCTTGCGAATATATGCGTCCTGACTTCCAAGCCACATGTCAATTCCTTTTCCGAACACCTCGGCGGTGACGAGCCAGCCGGTTTCCGTCTTTCGCTCAACTTTTGCGGTGGGCAGCCGGTCGAGCACGGCCTCGATACTGGGCCCGGTGTACTCAAAGCGGATGCGCCGCAGCTCGCCGCCGTACATGAACTGGATGCGCTTGCGCATCTCGCCCTCCTGAAACCGGTCCTTGTACGGAACGTGGAAATGTTCACCTGTCACGGTCAGCGCTTCGATTTTGTCGATGCGGTAAATGGTAGGGGATTGATCCTGCGGATTTTCAAAGTGCTCTTCCTTATCGATCCCCTCAATGAAAGCCGCAAGATAGAAATAGTACTCGCTGAACAGGATTCCCACCGGCTGGACCCGCCGGGTGACCGTATCGTTTTTGTGTGTGCGGTGATACGTGATCTCCAGAACCTGATGCTTTTCTACCGCAGTGCCGATCGTCCATAACTGCTCCACAAACATTTTCCCATGATGCGGCTCGACATAGTGGAATTTCTCATTGGCAATCAGCGACTGCACCTGTTTCAGGCTCTCTCTCGGTGTGCAGCAGCGCACCAGTTTATCAAGGATGGGGAACATTTCATCGCATACCATGCTGCGGCTTTCCAGCAGGATTTTGGCTACGGCTAGCACTTCACTGTTGGTCAGTGCTGTTGCTTGATCTGCCCTCAGAACATAAGCGCGCGTTTTTGCATCATATACCAGACACCGGGATTCGCCGGAAAGAGTAAAAAAATTCCGGAGATCTTCAATATCTCGCTGAATGCTCTTTTCGGCTACTCCAAATTTTTGAGCAAGCTCACTTTTTCTCAGGGCTTCGCCCTGGGTAAGCATGATGTACAGTTCTAAAAGGCGTGTGTTCTTATCAGTATCCGCCATCTTTTCATCACCTCCTCAGTCACTTTAGCACAAGTGCATACCCCAAAACTGTCCAACCGGCAAAATCTATATTATTTTCTCTATATTTGCAGCAATTCTATCATATATTCACGGCAAATTCTACTATATTCTCTTAATATCACTTATATATTCATGGTACACTCAGCAGGAGGTATCGAGTTATGAGTGATATTACAGTCGCACTGGGTAAAAAAATAAGGTCGCTCCGTCAGGCACATGGCTGGACGCAGGAAAATCTTGCCGAGTATGCCGATCTTCATGTATCGTATATTGTTCTTTTGGAAAAGGGAAGCAACCGGGCAACCATTGAGACTCTGGACAAACTGGCAAAGGCCTTTGGCATTTCCATCTCAGATCTGGTCCAGTCTCTGGATGAAGCACGCGATGATCCCGTGCAGAAACAGCTGCGTGAAGTTCTCGAAGATTTTGTTCAGAAGATCGATGCCATATACAAGCAATAATCATCCGGTTCAGCCATTTTCTGTCCTTCTTCCATGATACGGTCTGTCTGTCTGCAGTTGTTAAGCTGCGAGCATAAAAAAGGAACGATGCGCAGGCATCGTTCCTTTTTGTTATTCCATCGCTTCCAGAATTTTCTTGATCTGGGCAACAATGGCATTCAACTGTTCCTCGGCCTGATGATCTTCTTTCCTTTTTTCAGCCTCCCGGCTGCAGAACTCCAAAAGCTGTTTCAATAATACCAATAAATCAGGTGTCACTTCCATTAATAAGCTCCTCTCCCATGCGAGTCACGAAATCCAAATCAGTTGCTCTGAAAGCGCAGAATAAAAGATCCGTACAATCCGGGATCTGCCCACTTGATAAAATAACATACAATGCGTTAAAAGACGAGCGTTTCTCCTGAAGAAGAGTGCGGGAAAAGAATTTCAATCTGCAGCCGCAACCCGGTAAAACGTACTCTTGCTGACGTTCATCTTCCGCATGGCCTGCGTGGCGGTCAGATTGCCTTTACGATATTCCTCTAAAACAGGTTGAAGCGCCGTTCGGTCAATGGGTTTGCGTCCCTTGTATCTCCCGGCCTGTTTGGCGATGGCGATGCCCTCCCGCTGTCTTTGCAGAATATATTCCCGCTCCAGTTCGGCCACGGCGGCAAATACCGTCAGCATAAATTTTCCCGTTGGTGTGGTCGTATCAATGGCTTCTTTTTTACTGACGAACCCGATGCCCTTCGCGTTCAGCTGTTCCATCAGCTCCAGCAGATCCCGGGTGTTTCTGGCAAAGCGGCTGATGCTCTCCACCACGATGGTATCGCCCTGCCGTGCGAATGCCAGCATCTCCTGCAGCTGGGGACGGTTCGCATTTTTGCCGCTGGCCTTATCAAGATACACTTTCTCAACGCCCAATTCCCGCATCAGTACTTCCTGACGGGCACTGTTCTGCTCCGCGGTGCTGACGCGGACATATCCAATCAACATAAACTTCATCCTCTCTTCGATAAAAAAGAAAGCCCGCGGGCTTTCTTTTTTTGCTGTTATTCATCCATCCGTGCATAGACGGTTTCTGCAATGGCATCGTAAAACGCTCCCGGCATATTCAGCAGTTCTTCAATATCACTTTCATCGAATCCTTCCTCGAGCAGAAGAAACACATCGTCTTCCAGAAATCCCATATTGCAGGCGGTTTCCAACAGCGTGTCCAGAGAGGTGGCCGTGTTCTTCCTAAAATGGCGGCGGCTTTGGGGCATCCAGCAGTCATAAGCGCCGCAGTCCCACCAGCGCAGGTGTTTGTGCAGGTGGGACGTATCAAAGCGGCTCATCTGCAGCCGTCCGTCCGGGCGGCTACACAGGATGTCCCCTTCGGACAGACTGACGATCTCTTTGCTGTGCGGCAAAAAACTGCACTGGGTAAGGGCTTCTTTCAGGATGTCTGCGGTGCTGGCATAACAGATCAGACCGTTCTCAAACCGATAGATGCAGAGCGGACTGTTTCCCTTGACCAGATACAAATGATTGAACTGATTGAGAATTGTCAGGGAGAACGAACCTTCCAGCCGGGCAGCTGTATTTCCAATGGTTTCGGCATCCAGCCGTCCGTCCTGCTCCAGAAGCTGCACCGCTACATAGCGGCGAACACGTAGGTAATTGAGGAGACTGTATACGTCTTTACGTTATTTGTTAGAGTTGAATAAAAAAATAAACAAAAGGTTTATGACAACCCTATACAAATTTCGCGCTCAATTTCTTTCTGGTGGGCCGGTGTAAAAGTGTAAGCATGTTTGTTTTTACACTCTGCCTAAATACTTATGTCCATGAGGCAAAATTAAAAAGGCTGAGAGCTATCCCAGCCTTTTGAGCTATATATAATTACGAATTATCTCTTATTTGATGTACATCCAACAAGCTGTCCAGCACTTTCAAGAACGCGTCGGGCGGTAACTGATCAGAACCTCCCACAATATAAAAATTAACGAAAAAGAAATGCTGTATGGCACATATAAAACGATTCGCCAGCGTCACCAACTGACTTACGACTGAATTCACACGATTCTCGTCTATCACTTCCATTTGATGATGTTGATAATGATACAAGTCACCTATCGTTTCTTCCCATTGCTTTCTGCACGTAGGTGTAGGAAGAGATTCCAACCATTCAAATATAGTAATTCCTTCAATTTTAGGGAAAGCCGTCTGAAGCCGTTTTCTCCACACCGCCCGTTCTCTTTTAGGGAAGGTATCCGTTATATCACTCGCCTGATTCTGTTCAAGTAACATGATGTACCTGTAATACACATTTTTCCAAAGATACCTGTAGCGAAACTGTCCCCATCGCTTCAAATCATGCGAATTACATCTTTTCTCCAGCTCCTCTAATGGGGGCCGTCCATTTCTAAGTGCAGATTTATATACACGCCATCCACTCCTCGCATAGTTTAAAAGCATTGACGCTGTTGAAAGAGCTTTTTGTGTATTCTCGATGTCATAGACCTGCTGGACCAAGTTTGCAAAAGAGCGCAAAATCAGTTCTTCGCGAAGGATTTCAAGAGAGCAATCCTTGTCACCTTCTTTGATCGACACACTTCTTTTGTTTTCTAAATCCCTTGGCCCTTTGATGTACTTCGGTGTTGGTGTAGACGCATAATAAAAAAGGACATTGGTATGATAGGCAAATCGTGAAATGATTTTGGGACTCCAACCTTTTACCAAGTTGCTGTGCTCCTCTTTTGAATAATTGCTCAGAAGGTCATTCTGGACAGTTGGATTACGTTCATAATTTTTGACACCACACAAAAACAGTTCATCTTTTCGCAATTCGGCATATGACATAAATGCATTTCGAAAGCGCCGCGACTCCGTTTCGATGACCTGTTGCACATCATAGACATCACCTTGAGAAACAAATCCAACCAACGTCTTGTTTTTATGATAGAGCTTACTTATGTTCCTTTTGAAATCTGTGTACTTCTCTTCCGCGCCTTTTAAAAAAGGTCTGAATATTTCATAACAAAATTGATTGTACCCTACTGTCCATATAACATTCTCATCATCGGAAGTCGCAGATACCAATGCTTCTCCCACACCACGCATACAGTACCACAGGTTTTCTTCATATGTTTGCCAGAGAAAATCAAACAACTCTTCTTTTTCCCATGAAAGTATCGTCTGGATATTTACGATTGTATTATGAATGTCTAGTGATGCATCCGTTTTGATCCAATTCCAAAAATCAAACTTCAACAGATTCACCCATGTAGCAAGCTCATCCTCACCATGCATAAGCTTCTTTACCTGTTCAGCCTGATAAATAAAAAATTCTGCCAAATCTTCGCCCCAGTATGCATATAGGCCGTCAACTAATTTGTCGAATTCTGGAATCACCATCGTATTCAGCTCCTAAAAAATCGCAAAAACTGCTTTAAAATCCGCTTTGAATCCAGAGTAAAATAGAAAAAAACAAGCAAAGGAGCGCCGACTGAACATGAATGACTTTCTGGAAATGCTGAAAGAAATTGAAGAACTGGGCCAACTTGCCACTCGAGAGAACGATCTGCCCGAAGATAGAGTGGTAAAAGAGCCCCCGTTTGACGAGACAGACACCCCCGTCTCAGATGACTTGGACTCGATTCCGGTAGCGGACTGGTTTGATGCGCCAGAATACACACAGGAGGAGCTTGAAAAAGCGTGCCAGTGTGTAGGCTGGGCGGTATACCTCGCCACTCGCAGTGGATACGGTGAAGCTGCTCTGGCCTACCTCACGATTAATGGTCAGAACGCATTTATCGAACAGTGCCGCAATGAGCTTCTTCCACATTTCGATCAAACCAGTTCGCCGCTTCTGCCAAGTGGATCACTCATTGGGCCTTTTCGGCTGGAAAGCGAGGATGATCAAGATGAACTCCACTAACTTGTCTCTCCATCTCCAAAGCGAAAATGGAACAACTTTCCATTTATCTGAAAGTGGGATTCGCTTTACTGAATCTGGTAAAACAGGGTCAGTAGTGCTATCCAATTTTTGTCTTCTGGTGCAGGACTTTTTTATTTTAATTGAAGAATCCAATACTAGCAAAGGCCCATTGTTCCGTCTGTCTGTTACCCAAGAATCTGAAACAAGTCTTCTACCAGATGCCTTCTCCACGCAATCGCTCCGCAAGTGGCTCAAGGCTATACCGGATCCGCGGCTGACAATCTTTCCAGAGCGCAAGGCCATTGAACTGATTATCGACAGCGTCCGTCTTCAGCTACGAGATGAACCTCGAAAAGTTTTTTCAGTTGCGCACACCGGCTGGAATCGGTTGGGTGACCGCTGGGCCTATGTCCTCAGGGAGAAAATCTTTTTGCCCTCAGATATAGGGCTTAACGATGTGCAAAGCGATTGGAAACTGCAAGCGCGTGAAGAGCATTTCGCTGTAGATGATGCCGACAACGAAAGACTGCAATCCGCCGCCTATTTTCTCTCTCTCGCCCGCTCCATTCCACAGGTAACAGCACCGCTCTGCTTATACTTGATTCTCATGCTTCTCTATACTCGGCTGATACGACTAGGCATATTCCCCGATTTTTGGCTATGGGTGGCAGGTCCTTCCGGAAGCGGCAAGACCAGCATCTGCGAACAATCGCTCTGTTTTCTTTCTGGCACTGGGCGGAAAGCCTTTACTGTCAGCTTGACCAGCACAAGCGCCGGTCTCAACCATCTCCTTGCCAGCCAGTACGACCTTCCGCTGATCCTGGATGATTATTCCACCAGCGAAGGCACGAAGCAACAGCGAGGCTATCAAGATGTAATAGATGCTACCATGCGCCATGCCACTAATGGTACTGGACGGTACACACGAAACGGCTTCCAGAAAGATCACTGTCTCGCCGTTGTAACTGCCGAAATGCCTCTGCAAAAATACTCTATGGCATCACGAGCTCTATCCGTTTTCGTACCTACTGGAATTAATTTTTCTCTGCTCGATCGGATTCAGGAAGATTCCCATTTCTCATCCTTCATCGATCATTTTTTAGCCTGGCTGGTCGCCCACCCCGATATTTTCCAAATATTCGAATCCGGGAAAACGTGGATTCTGTCTCCCGATCACCATCGTCCCTATACTGATGCAAGGCTCACTTCGCACACCCGCTTTTTGCATGCAGCGCATCTGATGCTTAGGAAGTATCTGCAGGACATTAAATTTCCTGAATCGAGTTTGGATAAAGAGATCCGCTATTTGTCCACTGAGGTTCAAAAGTTGGGGGAAATCAACACCGCCTTCCTTCAGAAGCTCAAGCAAAGCGCCATTATCGGGGATGACGCCGGTTGGATACCACAACTGAGTCGTGCTTTGCTGGGGAACGGAGCCTTCGTTTTTGGAAAAAATGCCAACAGTCTGACGGATGTCACCGTTGATGCTTGCTGGCATCAAGGCAATATCGCAGTGAAACCTCAAGCAATTCTCCGTTTTCTGCGGCAAACATTCCCAGAAGGGGCTTGGGACACACAAACAGTTTACCGAGCCCTTGCTGCAGCCAATCTGGTGAAACCCGGAAAAGACGGAAAGACTACGCGGGTCATCGGAAGATGCTGCAGAGTGCTGGTTTTTGAGACTGAAAATCTGCGCCTGCATGCTGCCGCAAGTTTGTGAAGTTGAAACAGATATTATCAATATGAAAGCGACATGATATACGACATTCAAGGAGGATTCTGCTATGGATAAGAATGCATACACACAGATCAAATTCGACAGTTCACGCACATCATCGAAACTGCTTGCCAGACTTTTGGCCCGCCAACTTGCAGCCCGCTGGATGCGTGATCCACATACTGCTTTCATAACGACACTCTGACGCTCTATGTAACCCGGAATATCCCTGCTTATTTCATAGGCAGGGACATCCCACAACAAACACGAAAGGAGGCCGCAGCTTATGGCCAAATCGAAAATGCGTGCCGCGGCCTACTGCCGTGTATCCACCAGTAAAGAGGAACAACTCGACAGCTATTCTGCCCAACAGGACTTTTTCAAGGAATATTGCCAACATCACAATTTCGACCTTCTCCGCATTTATGGTGATGAAGGCAAATCCGGCACAAAAATGAAGAATCGAAAACAGCTGCTGGAGCTTCTGTCTGATGCAGAGCGTGGACTATATGACGTGGTGCTGATTAAAGATCCCAGTCGCCTCGCCCGCAATACGATTGATTTCCTGACGGCCGTTCGCAAATTAAAGGCTTGTGGCATTCAGGTCATTTTTGTAAACTATGATCTCACCAGTTCGGAAAGCAACGAATTCACTCTCACCATAATGTCTGCTATCGCTCAAGAAGAAAGCGCCAATATGTCCCGCCGCGTCAAATTTGGAAAACGACTCAATGCGGAGAAAGGACGCGTTCCGAACATTGTCTATGGGTATGATAAGACCAAAGGTGATTACTTTCATCTTAGCGTAAATGAACAGGAAGCGCAAGTCGTTCGAGAAATTTTCGAACTCTACGCCAACAAAACGATGGGGGCATCCTTGATTGCGCGCGAGTTGAATCGCCGTGGACTAAAGACTAAAAGAGGCTGCGATTTTAATTCCAACGGTATCGTAACAATCATTAAAAACCCCATTTATATTGGCAAAATCGTCAATGGTCGGCAGAGGGTAGAAGATTTTCTGACTGGTACTCGAGTCGATACACCTCCGGAAGAATGGCTTATTACGGAAAATCCTGACTTGCGAATCATTTCCGACGAACTTTTTTCCCGTGCACAACAGGCACATGCAGATGCTCGCAAACAGTATCCCCACCCTCATACCCACAATGTAGGTGCCTACAAATTCTCGGGTCTCATTCGCTGCAAATGCTGCGGGTATCATTTTACCCGGTACACCCGGACCTACAAAAACACGTATGTGCGCTGGTGCTGTGCAAACAAAAATCTTCCCGGTGGAAAACTTTGTCCCAATCGGACCCACCTAAAAGAAGATGAGCTTGAACAGGCAATTCGCAACTATCTTTCCTCGTTTCTATCGGAGCAAAAAGACTTGCAGAAACTGATGGCTGAGGAATTTGAACGTGTAATCCGGCAAAACAGCGCAGGAGAATATACAGTTGATTCCATTCAAAAAGCCCTTTCGAAGCTGAGCCGGGAAAAGGACAAGTTGATTGAGTTGTTCAACAACGACATCATTACATTGGATGAGATGAAAGTGCGCGCAAGTTCCATCAACTCCGAAATTGCAGAATGGGAGCGCAGGAAACAATCTTCTGCCGCTGTTTTTGACCCCAATGAACTACATAAACAAATTGCTTCTCTGTTTGGAGATATACGGTCTGTTCTTCTCAATAACAGCTTCGACAACAGACTGCTGAAACAGCTCATCGATGAAATCATCGTTGACGAGGCAGGACAAATCGAAATCAAGTTCCGAGCACTGAAAGAATTACCGCCTTTTTCTATGGCACTTTATGAACCGGCTGAATAGTCGGTTCTTTTTTATGGAAATCACCGCGAATCATTACCCCAGTTTGCACATATTCCATGGTCAGGGCAACCAAATTTTTTAGTTCAAATCACCTGCAATCTTTTGGATGTCTTTCCAGTTAGTTCTCCTTTATCTCTATCGAGCTCCACACGCTATCCAGCTGAATAAAATCCGATTTATAAGCGTACTCCATAAATATTGAACCCCAAATAACGCTTCTTGTCCCAGAAAGCTCTCCAGCATAAAGTTTTGTGTATGAAAACCGATGTTAACATCGACTTTTCTATTTGATAAAGCCAATTCTTTCCGCAATCAGATTGAACAAAGTCTTGGCACTCCAGCCCGAGCAGATGAGGTTCCTGTCTTTAGAAGTCAAAGGGGTATGAAGCTCACGTTCTGCAAAAGAAAAGCAGCGATGAATCAAAAGAATTCATCGCTGCTTTTACGTGGAGTGTAAGACCAATTGAGATATTTGCAAAAAGTCTTTATTCTCAAGGCTTCGCCGGTCTTCACTCATTATTTTTCTGCCGTTTTCGCTGCGATAGCTGCGGACTTTCCACTCGAGGGTCATTTTAGTGTTCGACCAAAAAAGATGTCCGCTTTATCCATGCCGAAAGATTGACTGAGGGAAGCACCTGCTTCATCGGACACATTATCCAAGGAGTTCGTCCAGCAGGTAGTTGTATTCCGGCAGCTGATCCGTGTACTCTTTCATCCATTCCCGCATAGCTCGCTTTTCCAGATTGGTGGCTTCCGTGTAATCCTCGCTGTGCCCTTCCTGCTCCATAAAGTCGTATGCGAGATTCTGATAGATCTCTTTCACCAATGTTTCGGGATCTTCCAGTCGTGTTACATCGGAGTCATCAATGGAATCCGCCGCAGGCAGGCCAAGCAGAACATACCCGAACTTTTTCGAATAGACCACATCGAGCAATTCAGAGCCTTCAATGTAGTTCTGGAATACCCCAAGGACCCTCTCAAGCTCACTTTTCTTTTCCTCTAATGAACTCATGGCAACATCTCCTTCCCGCCGGAATGACCGACTTTCCCGGTCTGGTGTATGTGGTTCTTTTATTATACCGCATTTTCTTTGGCCGTGGAAGAGAGGTGGGACGGGAACTTTTCCCAATCACATGGTCTGTTCCATTGTTGCCACACGGAAATAACCATGAGAATAGGCGGGGGCCAGATCGATTTCGCCATCTGGGCAATAGACCCGGACTCCTGCTGCGGTCAGCTTTTCTCCAATCGCCGCCAAACCTTCGGCGTCACGAGCCAGACGGTCGCCGTTCATCACCAGCACCCGGTCATAGACCCCATGTCGTGCATCACGGATCAGCGTTCGAATGCTCTGTCGGTTTGCGTCCAAGCCGCTCTCATATTGGAGCATCTCTGCGGAAATCGAAAAGCCAAGCTGGCCGGCGAGGCTTCGGAGTGCGGTAAGCTGCTGGTTCATGGCGAGACGGTTGCTTTCCGTGGACGCTCCATCCACCCGGCAGTAAAGGCAGCACTTAGGCATCTGATTTGACCTCCTTGAACGAATTTTGGAAGAAGCTGCCACTTAGCCCTGACATTCATCCCGGATGAAATCGTACAGGACTTCCGGCTCCTTCAGGCACCACTTGGTTTTTTCATCATCGGTCCAGACTTCGTAGCCTGGGGCGGCCTCGTAAAGCCACCAGCTGATATAGTCGTACTGGTCGTTGACCGCTTCCTTCAGCACATCCAGCAAGGCGGCAAGAACCAGCGCTCCGCCCTCAAAGACGAAATGTCCATCTCCCATCATGGCGAGTGCCTTACTGAACTGTTCGTCTCGATCCTTTTGCGCTTGGATCTTTCGCAGGGCTTCACAGAAGGTTTCCTTGGACAGCATTAAAGTCCCCCTCCCGGATTCTCCCCCTCCGCTTCCTGTTCGGCTTTCCATTTCAGAAGCAAGGAGATGGCCAACTCCTGAGTAGCGGGATTGACGCAGAACTCGAAAAACTTCACAGCCAACATTTCTGGCGTCAGCCCCATCGGGGCGATCACCGCTTCCAACTGTTCCAGAAGCTCCGCATCTACTTGGATTTCCACGAGCTCATATTGCTTTTCATCCATGGTGCGTTTCCTCGCCTTCCGAAGATTCCTTCCGCAACTCGTCCAGTCGCTGCCGGAACAGCTCCTGGAGCTCCTTCCAGACCTGCGGCTGCTTGAGGGTCACTATCGGCTGGTTCAGTTCCCGCTCCAGATCGGCGACAGCCACCGAAAGCGTCTTTTCATCGAACAACTGGTAGTGGCGACGAAGATACTGGACGACCGCCGCACTCTCCTCATCTTCGCTGCGCATGGCATAGCGGAGGGCGCTGTTGATGACACAGGAAAAGTCATCCACATAGTCAAGGTTGAACCAGGAGGCTGGGCAGAGAACCAGGTCATCTTTGCCTTCCTCGGTGATCACCAGCCCAATGTCCTCGCGGCTTATCCTTTCCAGCACGGTGTCCAGGTCATCTGCCAGTGCCTGGCGTGAGATGCGTTCCATGTTTTCCAGAGGTTGCAGAATCGGCATCCTTTCTTTCCTCCTATCGTATTCTTTGATTTTGCCAGATGTAAGCACTCGGCTTAAGCCGTGCCACACTTGCGGATATGGCTCCTGCTCTCCATATCGACTCAAATGTTCGCTGATCTTTGCTGCGGCGGCGGAACGGGCAGCCGCATCAAGACGGCTCAGGTTCCGGCAGGTAAATTCTGCAGCTATGCCGGGCATATAGGTGTGCCGCCCCAGACTGTACTGGATCGCCGCCAGAACGATATGCCGCTGCCCTCCATCTAAAATGGGAGCGAGGATTCTCACGGAGAACAGCAGCCCGGTGCTTCCTTTTTGGGACTGGAGAGAGAGGCCGTTTCGCTCGGCTCGTTCCATCGTGTGCGTCCAGTCCTGCCGTGCGATGAAACCGGCTACAGGAGCCACCTCATAAAAGCCTTTTTTATGTCTCACGGCTGCACCTCAAGCCCGGCTTTTGACTGACCTTTATACAGAAGATTGTTGGCCTCCATCTCCTCAAAGGTGACCGGCTCGAAGTGATTGACATCCACTCCGGCATTCAGCATTCTCTCGTTTGCCTGGATGAGCGGCCAGTAATCCGCGTCGGTATTGCCGTGGATGTGGCCAAAGACCATGTAGCAGCGCATGATGTGAGGCCAAGACATCATGGGGTAGTGACAAAGTGTGTACTGCCGCTTCCCGTCTGCGACATACAGCAGGTTATTGACGCTTTCAAAGAATCGTTCCGTCTGACAACTCCTGATCCATCCCCTGTCATGATTCCCAAGGATGAGATGTTTCTTCCCCCGCAGCCGCCGCAGGTATTCCTCCGGCGGCTTTTGGCTGCGGTAGATCAGGTCGCCGAGGATATAGACAGTATCCTTCCCTGTGACCTTGTGGTTCCAGTTTTCGATGAGAGTTTCGTCCATCTCCTCGATACTGGAAAAGGGCCGATTGCAAAGGCGGATGCAGTTTTCGTGACCGAGATGCAGGTCAGAGGTAAAGAAGATCATGGGGTTTCACCCTCCTTCTTCATCCTGGGAACTGGGATTGGCTGCCATCGGCAGTATTTTGCAAGTTCATCCTGACGCTCCCGAGGCAGGTTCATAAAATCGACAATGCTCTCTCCCGGAAACCTGTCGTGGCAGTAGGCGGGAAAGACTCCCTCCGGCACGATGCCGATGGACTCCGCTCCGGTCAGGCGGGCCTTCAGTTCCTCTGCATTTCGGATGCATACGGGAACGCCTGCCCGATAAAGCGCCAGGAAGAAACGGACCGCCTCAATCGTCCGGGTCTCCGCAAGACCGGCCACCACCAGATAGTAGCCATGCGCATCTTGGTGTACGATGCAGTCGATATGGGTGCTGTTGCCGCCCCGGCATACCTCCCAGGGGTGACCGGTGCGGGGACGCTCCTTCAGCCACCGTGCAAAAGCTTCGGGGGAATCTCCGCCCAGCTTGGACAGTCCCTCGTCCCGCCCATCGGCGTGGAGAGCGTACTGCTCTTTTTCCGATTTCTCCGTTCCAGTGTATCCCATGGCCCGATAGCCCAGGGCACAGAAGTGATAGAATTCGTTTGCGGTCACGGATGGGAGCCGCTTGTTATTTTCCAAAGGATACCCAACCGCCGAGGTGAGAAACTCCTCCACCTCCTGCTGGGAGAAGTCCTGGAAGAACTCCTCCTTCCACTGTGGGAATACCCTCCACAGATCCCGGCGCAGGATGGTTCCGGTTCGATGCCAGATGGGCAGCTCCCGCTCCACCAGTTCCTGATAAGAACCGGTTTCCACCATCTGAACGGTGTCCCGTACCGCACCCTCCAGCCAGGCGGTGAATGGGGCGATGTCATAGGGGAAGGCGCGCTCTTTGCGGCTGTCCACCTCCAGCACATGCCGATGCCCCAAGAATATTGCCCGATACCCGATCTTCTGATCCTCGCCGGCGGCAAAGTGGAACCACGCTGCCTCCTCCGGGAACTCGGAATGCCACCAGGTTTCAAACTCCTCAAAGCTCTCCACCTGGCCGTCCGCCCGCAGCTCCTCAAAGCTGCCGAAGTCTTCAATGGTACCTCGCTCCGCACGGAGCCATAGTTTCCAGCTTGTGTTCTCCGGGCCTGGCTCCAGCCGGTGGAGAAGGCGGAAGATCCGGTCGATGGCCGCATAGGATGTCTCGTCATAGGTGAAGGAGCAGTTGATGTTTCGGTATTCCACCCGACCCAGCCAGTTGATGTAATGCTTGATCTCCGGCGCTTTCATGTTTCCACCTCCTCAGTATCCGTATCCCCATCCTCCGTTTCCTCAAACTGGAGCCGGAAGAGGGCAGTGTGCTCTCCCACAAGAGCGGGGTATTTGTAATAGACATGGCGGCAGAGGGTTTTGTACAGTTCAAGGAGCCTCGGATTATCTCCGAAGTCCACAAGCCCGTCCATGATTCGCTCGATCTCCCGCTCCTCGGTGATCCTGCCGTTCAACACCTGTTCTACCAAACGGCTGTATTGCTGATATGCGGCGTCCATTAGGCGGGAAATCTCCTGGACGATCTCACGGATTGCGGCAAAGCACGCCTCCTGCTCCTTGGCCTCCGGTCTTTCTTCCTCTGTCATAATGTGTCCCCTCCCGTCAAGAGCTGCGGCGCAGCCTCCACGCTGTGGAAGAGGAAGTGCATCCGGTCGATATGCTTGTCAATATGCCAGTGTCCACAGAACCAGTGGTCGTATTTGAGTTTCCGCTCGATCTCCTCCAGCCATTTCTCGGTAGAGTCGTCCATGGTACTCTGGTCGATCATCGGAAGAAAGGCCTCGCGAGGCTCATACGGATAGGGACAGGTGTGGGAGAGGACGGTATCTACCTGCCACCCGCAGGCGTCCAGCGTCTGGATAACCTTGTCCTTGATCTCCTGGGGAGGCTGCTCATCCGGCCACCAGCCGTAACCTCTGGCCAGCCGGTAGAATTTGTCCACGCTGTAAGCTCCGCCGATGACCAAGTGTCGGAGACCTTCCAGATCAAAGATCTCGCCATCCATAGCAAATAGCAGACGTGGAAAGGCTTCCTCTACCCAGACTGTCCCGCCGTTCCACTGCTTCGTCCGATAGGAAGGGATGCTGGCCGGCCGGATCTCATGGTTGCCGTGGATGCAGAGCATCGTCGGCTTTACGGCGGTAAGAACTTTCTTCATCTCTGTGTCTCGCCGGTTTCGGTAGTAGTTCGCTCCTACATCTCCAAGCAGAACCAGGGTATCCTGCTCTGTCAGCTTCTTGCTGTCGCAAAACTGTATGACCTCATAGGGGTCTCCGTGGATATCACCCGTGTAATAGATCATTGGTCATTCCACCTTTCTTTTCTCATTATACCAACTCGGAAGACCCATATCCGGGACTTTCCAAAAACATATCCACTGTTCCAAAAATATATCCACCTTTACTGGCATAGATCGACCGGCAGTCAATGCTCGTGACTTCCGGTTGATTGCTTTCTCAGGTTCAGACGGTAAAATCAGAGTTATCTGGTTTACCGTATCTGCCGTGATGCTCTTTCAAGGAAGCTTTCAGCGATTTTATAACATCCAGGAGAATCAGCATCTCATAGGTGCTGCAATCCGAAAGAAGTAGAGCGATTTCTTCGCTGGCGCACCGTTCAGTGCTGATGATTTGCTCCATCAAAAGCCGGTCGGGAGATACGCCCAAGGCATTGGCGATAAGCACAAAGGTGTCAAGGCTCATGCTCTTGATCCCGCTCTCTATGTAGCTGATGTAAGATGGCGTTTTATCCACCAGTTCAGAGAGCATCGCTTGCGAAAGGTGGTTGCGCTGGCGGACTTCACGGATGTGTTTTCCAATGACTTTGTAGTTCAGGCTCATAATAAGACCTCCAAAAAATTTTGCAGTCTTATTATAGTGTTTAGATTATATCATCAACTCAACCTTATATCAATTTCACCCCAAGTTGATATACTCTTAGAAATAGATAATCTGGAGAATATATTTGAGGGGGGAAGCCGATGACGGAACATGATTTGACCGAGAGCCAGTTGGTCGGCTCCCGTATTCGAGATGTGCGGATCAATCGCCGGATGAGCCAGGCCGATCTTGCTGCGAAGGCCAATATCTCGCTGCCGCATGTCAGCAATATTGAAAAAGGCAAGACGAGCATGAAGTTGGAAACCTTTATCCGAATCATCGAAGCCCTGCAAGTGTCTGCTGATTCCCTTCTTCGGCCCGATGTGCCGGAGGTGAGAAGCCTATACCAGAGCGAGTTTGACGAGCTGCTGGCCGACTGCTCTCCCAAGGAGCTGGATTCCATCCTGAAGATTGTTCGTGAGTTGAAATCCACTATGGCCAGACGGGATGACAATACCTGAAAAATTGCGAGCTGGAATTGCCGGCTCGCTTCTTTTTTTCTCATCTATCGACCAGAAGTCAACACCTTGACTTCTGGTCGATTTTGTTATTAGTCTGCAGATTATATAATGGCCTGGAAGAGAAATAACACAGGGGGAGCAAATATGTCAGATCTGGCCGTTCAAAATAGAGAGTCAGAGCAGGAAGTTATGCCCTCATTTGATTTCCTGCTGGAAAGGGAGACGGAACGAAACACCCTTTTAGCGGAACATCGTGCCTGGTTAAAGGAAATCAAGCGGGAACGCCCGCTTCCCAAAACACATTACCGTGTGGCGGTATACATCCGCTACTTCAACCAGACCCGCTATGAGGACTATCTCTCAGCTCATAAAAAGCAATTTCTTGATACACTGGCTCTCTGCCCAAACTGGAAGTTTGTCGGTTTCTATGTGGACGAGGGCAGCACTGCGCCCAATATGGAGAACGCTCCGGAGTGGTCAAGGCTCCTTCAAGACTGCTACGAGGAAAAGGTCGATCTGATTATTACCCAGAAAGCAAGCAATATCTCGAAGAAGCTCTCCGAGCTCTCTTTCTGTACGCGCCTCTTGGCAGCACTCCCAAAGCCAGTGGGCGTTTACTTCGTTTCGGAGGATATTTATACGCTGGCTTCCTATTACCAGGAGGATCTACACGACCCGTACTTTTTGCCAGATCCCGGTTGGAAGATACTCCCTGATGACGAACCCCGGAGGGAAATGCTGCATGATTGACAAGTCCACACGCAAACAGCTTGCGGAACGGAAAGAACGGGTCCGCCGGCGTATCAACACAAAAGTTGACCCGGAGAACTATGAATTCATTCCGGCTAAAAAGCCCATCGACTATTACGACAATGATATAAGGCAGCGGGTTGCCGTGTATGCCCGTGTCTCCACAGACAACGTCCAGCAGACTTCCTCCTATGAGCTGCAAAAGAAATACTATGAAGATTTTGTTGTGCATCATCCCAACTGGACATTGGTCAAAATCTATGCGGATGAGGGGATCAGCGGGACTTCTCTGGCTCATCGGGACGAGTTCAACAGCATGATCGCCGATTGCCGCAGCGGGAAAATCGATATGATCATCACCAAAAGCGTGTCTCGCTTTGCCCGGAATGTGGTGGACTGTATCAGCATGGTGCGAATGCTTGCGGAGCTGCCCAGTCCTGTCGGGGTGTTCTTTGAGAGCGAATGTATCTTCTCCCTCAAAGACGATTCCCAGATGGCGCTTTCGTTTCAAGCCACCATGGCTCAGGAGGAGTCTCACATCCGCAGCCGGAGCATGGAGACCTCCTTGCGGATGCGGCTGGACGGAGGTCTGCCATTGACGCCCAAGCTGCTGGGGTATTCTCACGACGCAGATGGAAACCTGGTCGTCAATCCGGACGAAGCTCCCACAGTAAAACTCATCTTCTATATGTATCTGTACGGATATTCCACCTCCGACATTGCGGCGGCGCTCACCGAGCTGGGCCGAAAGACTTATCTGGGAAATGTCAAGTGGACATCCAACTCCATTGTCCAGGTCCTTCGCAATGAGCGGCATTGCGGGGATGTACTGACCCGGAAGACCTTCACCCCCAACTATCTGAACCACAAGGCCAGAAAGAATCGGGGGGACAGACCCCAGAGCCTTTACCGGAACCACCACGAGGGCATCGTTTCCAGAGATGATTTCATTGCGGTTCAGCATCTTCTGAACAATTCCAAGTATGGCAACCGCTCCATCCTCCCGGAGCTGCGGGTGATCGACAGCGGCCTGCTCAGAGGGTTCGTGACCATCAATCCCCGCTGGGCTGGATTTAAGCCGGCGGATTATTACCAAGCGTCCGCCAGTATCCATCCACCCGATGAGCAGCAGGCGGATGCATCCCTGCCCTCGAGCATCACATTGGTTCCGGGAGATTTTGATATGAGAGGCTTTGAAATCGCCCGCAGTGAATTCTTTGATAATTATCACCGTCCCTATGTACTGTTTCAAGACAAGAGGATCAAGTTCAGCACCACATGTGTTCGGTCTTTTGGGAAAGACAACCATGTGGAGCTGCTGGTCAACCCTGTGGAGATGAAGTTCGCCGTCCGTACAGCGGCGAAAAGCAGCCGCAACGCAGTCGTGTTTTCCAAGCTGTCAGACGGAAAGTATCAGCCCAGGGATATCGCCGGTGCGGCCTATGTAGAAACGCTTTTTCAGTTATTCGGCTGGAGTCCGGATTTAAAATACCGGATCGCCGGAGCGCTGTTTCAAACTGAAACTGAATCTGCGTATATTTTTGATGTCAATGATGCGGAAGCGTTTATTAAATCGTACCTGCTTTCCGGTTCAAAAAGCACGGAACAGGCAAAGGAGCCTGTACAGCCCCTTTCTATCTCCGGCAAACGGGTGCGGGCAGTCCCGGAGGAGTGGATCGGCTCTTTTGGCAAGCAATATTACCTCCACCAACAGTCTTTCCCGCCCGTCTGCGATCAGAGTGAGGAAGACTGGAAAATCCGCATGGAGGGCCAGTTGTATGAAACCGGGCAGAAACTCCGCGTGACAGGATTTGACGTGCTGCGTGACTATATCTGTCAGGAACTCGGTCAGTACGGGAAGGAGGAATCCTAAATGTTCGAAGAAAGTCGGGAAAATACCGGCGGTGTAATCGCCGGAATGCTTCGTTCCCTGGAGGACGGGCATTTGGATATTGTTCCGTCTGCTGAATTAAAAAAAGCGGAACTGGCAGCTTCTCCCGCAAACAGCAGTAGTGATGAGGTCCTGGAGATGGCCGGTGACTTTAACTACGATGGCTACCAAGTGGTACGCCGTGAGTTCTTCGCCCATATTAATGAGCCGTCTGTAACTTTCAACAATTACAAATTTTATGTAAATACCGCCTGCCTGAACCGCTTCCCACAAGTTGATTATGTGCAGGTATTGGTCAATCAGGAGAGCAGGATCTTGGCGATCCGTCCCTGTCGGGCGGAAGATCGGGATGCCTGCGCCTGGTGCACCAACGGCTCCGGCAGACGTAAACCGAAACAGATTACCTGCAAGATTTTTTTCGCCAAAGTGTTTTCACTGATGGACTGGAATCTGGACTATCGATATAAACTCCTCGGGCGGATAATCCATGCCAAGGATGAGTGGCTCATCGCATTTGATCTCACAGCGACCGAAGTGTATCAGCGGGTGCAAAAAGACGGCCAGAAGCCCAAGTCTTCTCGAACTCCCGTGTTTCCGGAGGGCTGGAAGACGCAGTTTGGACTCCCGTTCCGGGAACACCAGAAATCTATGCAGGTAGACATTTTTGAAGGATATGCTGTATATGGGTTGCGCGATAACATAGCTCCTGCTGCATCAGAGCAGTCAGACGAGGCTGCCTCTGATACTGGTAGTAAGTCCGTTTTGGGAGGACAAGGACATGAATCATGAAAATCAATTGCAGGCTTACTTAACGCTGGACCCTGCGCGAAACCGGATTCGAATCCACAGGCAAACGATTCGTCTCTTGAAGAATCCTGCGTATGTGCAATTCCTGGTAAACCCTGAAGAGCTGTATATCGCCGTTCTCGGATCGGACAAACCTATTTCAGGCGGGACCGCAAACAAGGTTCGGATGTCAAACACATCCCAGCAGTCTATAGAATTCTATAGTACGATCCTTATTAAAAACTTTTCCGAACTGCTGGGTGGCTTTGACCTGAGATTTAATTACCAGCTGACCGGTGAGATCGATCAAGTCAACCGGGTCGCATATTTTTCCCTCAAAACCGTCAAACAGCTGGAACGCAGGAGGCTACATGACAGAGAAAGCATTTAGGCAGCTTAACATCGATCCGGAATTCAAAAACTTGATTCGTCCACTTCGCCGGGAGGAATACCGGCAACTGGAGCTGAATCTGGTCATGGAAGGATGCCGGGAAGATATCATCGCATGGAATGATACCATCGTCGACGGTCATAATCGCTATGAAATATGCAATAAAATGCGCATTCCTTATGGAGTCAAGGAGCTGGATTTTCCAAGCAGAGATGCTGCCATCGCCTGGATCTGTGCGAACCAACTTGGGCGCCGCAACATCTCAGAAGAAACCAGGAAATATCTGATTGGGAAACAATATGAAGCGGAAAAGAAAGTACAGCGAAATAGGAATGGCTATAATCAGTACCGTCCGAACCCCAACATTACTGTGGGGAGAGGCCGCCCAATAGATGAAGAGAGTGGCCGGCGAACAGCAGCCCGGCTGGGAAGGAAGTATCATGTGTCCGGCGCAACCGTACAGAAATATGCGAAATACAGTGCAGCATTAGATACCATTGAACAAAATGCTCCTGAGCTTGTTCCGCACATTCTTTCCGGGGCATATAAGATTTCTTTCGAAAATATCGTTGCTCTATCAGAAATGGAACCCGAAGAATTGAAAGCACTTAGTAAAAAAATCGGAAAAAATCCCTATGCGTTTGCTCGTTACAGTGAATCGAGACGATGCCTTTATTCCGACGCTTCTGCCAAGCCCGGTACAGCGGCGGCAGAACAGCCGGCAATCAAGACGATGCCCGCCTATGACCCGGATGCGGAAGTTGCTGGACTTACTCTTACGATCCCCTCCTGGATGAGCTCCATCGACCGGACAAAGTCCATGGCACATTTGGAAGCGATCTCACCTGCTGCAAGACAAAACCTCTTGGCGGCGTTGACTGAATTAGAAGGAAAAATCCAGGAAATGCTCAATGCAATTGAGGTGGAATCCTAATGGAAGATTATAGTATGTTTGTTCCCAATGTTCACTTCGAACAGATTCCCATCAAGAACCTCGTATCCAATCAGGAGTACCAGAGGAATATTTCCGAACAGCATGTGCTGAATGCTGCGGCACACTTTGATCTGTATCAGATCAACCCCGTGAAGGTAAGCCGTCGAAATGGGGTCAACTATGTCTTCAATGGCCAGCACACGGTGGAGATCGTCGCCCTGGCCTCTGGCTCTCGTGAAACGCCAGTCTGGTGCATGATATACGATGATCTGAACTACGAGCACGAGGCAGATATCTTCGCCAACCAGATGAAGTTTGTCAAACCGCTCCGTCCCTATGAAGTGTTTATGGCAAATGTGGAAGCCGGGAATCAGGAACAGCTTATGATCAAAGATCTGGTAGAGTCTTATTCTCTTTCCATTGGCCAGGTCAGAAACTATGGCGTTGTCTGTGCTGTCTCCACGCTTGAAAATATATATGAGCGGTTCGGTTACCATGTACTTGATCGAACACTCAGACTCTGCGTAGGCACCTGGGAGGGCGATATGAATTCGCTGTCTGCCAATATGCTCAACGGAATTGCCAGATTGGTCTACACGTTCGGCGATGCCCTGAAAGATGAGACCTTTAAGGAAAAAGTGGGGGAAATGTCGGTCAAGCTGCTTTCGAGAACAGCCAAGGAACGACGCCCCGGTTCTATGGGCTATGCTGAGGCGATGCTTCTGGCCTATAACCGCAAATGCAAATATCCGCTCAAATGGACCAAGCTCTACGAGAAGAATGTGGGGAACAATGAAGGACTGGACATTGATACGGATATGGACGAGGATGAGGGCGAGGACTCTTTTGAGGGAGTCGCCAAAGAATAAGCAAACGGACGGTTCCACCAGGAATCGTCCGTTTGTGATCTTATCATGGAAGGGAAAAGGCAGGGCGCATATACTCTATCGCTCCTCGGCTGAGACCATACTGTCCGGCCAGCCGTTCCCAGTGTCCGGATACTGTTTTGCAGACCTCCTCTGCAGCCTGTTCCGCTTCCTGAGGGGCCAGGCCGAAATAATCGGCTACTTCCAGAGCCAGTTCCAAGTCAATGGTGTTATCATACTCACTCACATTGAGGGAAAGCCGGTCCCCCGAGGGGACTGGGTTCACATCATAGAGAGGGGCCAGCCGCCAGCCGGTGGGTGTCAGAAGGAAACCATGGTTGCGCAGGTGGTCGTCAGTATTGGATACCGCCATGCTGAACACGATCCGCTTCCACAGCTCGACCAGATCCTGCCGGGGTGATGCCCCGTTGGCCCGGATGAACGCCGCCAGATCCAGATAGCTGCTTCCGTCCGCTGCAGAGGCTCCATCGGTCTTGCCCAGCAGGGTCATGGCGGAGGCGAAGTGGATGCGGCGGCTGCCGTTTCGGTCAAATCGCTTGACGAGAAAGGTACTGCCGGTCTTGGAGAACGTCTCCAATTTGGATTCCGGAACATCCAGTCCGCAGAGCCGTGCCAGGTCATGGACGACCTTCTCCCACGCGCCGCTGTTATATTCATCATGCTTGGAAGGGAACTTGGCAATCCACAAGGCGCCATCTGTGGCCTGCACCGTAGCTTTGGGTCTTGCGCCTCCCAAGGAGGAGCCGGGGGCCAGAAGCTCACGCAGCCATTTTTCATTCAGGCCGCTCTCATCATTCTCGAAAGCGATAGAGGCGTTTTCCAGCGTCCGAAGGTTTACCCATGGAGGCGTCGCAAACGCTTTATCGTTCGAAAGAAATTCGCCCCCTTCTTCCAAGCTGAACCGCAGCGCACCCATACGGGATTCATCGTAGACCCCCAACAGGAAGTCGCTCTCGGTGAGCTTACGGGGCTTGCGGTCCTCTTTGCGAGCGTCGATGGCCTCCTTGCGCTTCATCAGCAGACGCCCCCAGCGATCCGGACAGGAGTCGGAAAACAGGCCAAAGAGCTGCTTGTTCAGCGGCACATACTGCCGCCCGCGGTAGAGAGCCAGATCCGGGTCCAGAGAGAAGGAACTCTCGGCGGATGACAGCCAGGCCGGATCATACTCAAAGGAAAAGGTCTCCTGTCCGCGGACGAAGCCGCAGCGCAGCCGCCCCAGCAGAGTGGGTGCCTCTCCACGCCAATTTTCATATACATAGATGGTCTTTTCGTCCTGCGCCATGGGCTACTCTCCTTTCTTGGGCGCCCGCCGTCTGGTGGGCAGCGCCAGATCTTGTAGCTTCCTGCCAAATTCATCATCTTTTGCAATAAGCAGCAGGTCGCTGTCCATATTGTTTAATGCGTGCAGCACAGCGGCATAGGAGCCGATGGATACCGTAGGGGTGCCTTTCTCAATGGATATAAGAGTGGCTCGGCTGATCCCGGCACGCTCTGCTACCAATTCCAGGCTCAACTTCCTGCGCAGGCGGGCCAGGCGGATCTGCTCACCCATCTGTGCCAGGATCTCCCGTGTTTGCGGCATGATGACCGTGGCTTTTTTTGCCATGCACAATCGCCTCCTAACATAAATTATATTATATTATTTCAGCGATTATGTCAATTATATTTGAAGTTATCAATTTTCTTTTTCCAGGCGTTCTTCGATAAGGTACCCTCCTCCGAAGATAATGTCCAGTCTCCCGTCGGGATACACCTTCACACACTCAATCATTTGGTGGACGATGGTATCGTCGTACTCCATCTTTTTGGATGCTCGGTCGGCGATGATCTGCTGTAGTTGAAGGATTCGGCTGTCATTCACCTGATCGGAAGCAAGTGCTTCTTCGAGTTTCTGAATCCGTCCTTGCAGGAGTTCAATGGTATCGGAAAGTTCTTTGAATTCAGCTTCGTGACTCTCGATACCCTCTCCGCTTTCCACGCTCTCATTGATAAGAGATACCATTTTCCGATTCAGCCCATCTATTTTTCGCCGGAGCAGGTCGATCTCATCTGTGCCTCCGGTTAGACCGATTGCTTCACCAATGGTTGCCCGCATGAGTGCCATATAAGTGGACTCGTCTTCCTCGTTGAATCGGTTGATTGCCCGAACAATAGCGGCGTGGAGGGCGGTCTCATCTACCGTGAGCGAGGTTTTGCAGTAGCGCTTTCCATAGTCTAAGCGGCTGATGCAGCGCCAGACAACTCGCTTTTTTCCTCGGGATGTCCAGGTCACGCGCTTATATCGACTTCCGCATTCGGCGCAGGTCATCACATTGGATAGTGCGTACCGGGAGTATTTTCCGGTGGCTGTGGTAGCCGTTTTGGTGGAATTTGGCTCCCGGCTCATCCGCCTGGCGAGTTCTTCCTGCGTTTTGTGAAAGAGCTCTCGGCTGATGATACCAACATGGCTATTCTGTACATAGTACATGGGTGCCTCACCGGTGTTTTTGCGGCGAACCTTGCCAATACAGTCAATTGTGACCGTCTTTTGAAGGATGCTGTCCCCGCAGTATCGTTCATTCCGGAGAATACCCTTAATCATGCTCGCAGAGAAGGAGAAGCGTTTTCCTGGTATCTGGAGATTTTCTTCTCTGAGTTTGGTTGAGATCCGGTTGATGGTTTCACCTGACAGGTACATATTGAAGATCCTCTCCACGATGGATGCCTCCTCCGGGACGATCTCCGGTTCTCCGTCTGCACCCTTGCGGTATCCCAGAAGGCACTTATAGTTGAATATGGGCTTGCCCTCCTGAAATCGCTTACGAAAAGTCCAGGTGACATTCTTGCTGATGCTTTCGGATTCGGACTGTGCGAACCCTGCGTAGATGACCAGATAGAGTTCGCTGTCGATTTGCAGTGTGTCTATATTTTGCTCCTCGAAGTAGATGCCAATCCCTCTTGCCCTGAGCATTCGGACATGGTCCAGGCAGTCCACTGTATTACGGGCGAAGCGGGAAACGGATTTCGTGATGATATAGTCGATTTTTCCAGACAAGCAGTCGTTGATCATCTTCTGGAACTGAGGGCGCTTATCTGCACGTGTCCCGGAGATGCCCTCATCTGCGTAGAGTCCGGCGAACTCCCATTCGGGCTTAGCGGCAATCATCTCGGTATATACCTTTTTCTGGTTGGTATAGGATGTGAGCTGCTCCTCGCTGTCGGTGGATACCCGGCAGTAGGCAGCAACCCGCCGCTGATGATACTGCTCCCTGTTGACAATCAGAGAGCGTTTTGGCTCAATAACCGATATTGTTTTCTTGGGTATCTTGGTTACATTCATTTTCCTCATCTCCGATCTCGACATCGGTCTTGGTATGTAGAACCACCTTTCCTCCGCTGCCAAGCGTCAGGTAGGCGGCGATGTCACTAAAGTAAGCTGGGCTGAATTCCTCCTGGGGAGTCATCAGACTTACCCGCTTTCGGGCGATGGATGCGGCGATCTGCAGATGGGCATCGCTCTCAGCATAGAGCCGCTCTGCCATTTCGATTGTTTTGATGATAATCAGTGCATCGCTGGGGTCATCCCGCTCCAGCTCGGCATCAATTTCCCGGTTGATCCGCTGGGCTTCTGCCGACAGCTCTTTTCGCTTTTGGGGACGGGGGATGAGCAGATAGCTATTGGCGATGATGCGGTTCATCAGGATTGTCACCTGTTCCATCAGGTGTGTATCGGAGATCCGGATGCGCTGACCGCAGTCTGGGTTGGTGCATTCCCAACTCTCCCGAATCCGGTGCTTGCTGCTCACCCTTCGCCGCATAGGGGCGCCGCACTCCGCACATCGGACCAGATCCCGAAGCAGGTCGATCCCCTCCAGATTTTTTTTGAAGGTGTTCCGCTGGCGGGCTGTTTTCACGGCAGCCGCTTCCTCATACTGCTCTTCCTCAATGATAGGGTCATACTCCCCATCTCCAATGTATTTGGCGTTTCCGATGATTCGTGCGATACGAGCTTTATCCCACACATCCGTTCTCTCACTGTAGGGGATCTTCCTCTCAGTCAGCAGCTCGGCAATACTTTGGAGGGATGCGCCGTTGATGTAGGCGCTGAATATCTCGCGGATGACCGCAGCTTCATCCTGTGCGATGACTGTCCTTCCATTTCTCATGGTGTAACCGTATGGGATATAGCGTATCTTCTTCATGGCGAGGTTCCTCTCTGTCAGAGCATTTCTGTGAATCTCAGCCCGCCGATGAGGGTGACTGTCATTTCATCCCGGCGGCTGATACTGATGGTCTGAACGATCTCAGTAAACAGCTTCTCATCGAAGCGGTCCAGTGGTTCCTCGAGCTCTTCCAGCAGCTTTTTCAGCCGCGTCAGTTCCTCTATCATTTGGGTAATGCCCGAGGAGAATTCACATTGGCGCTCCCGCTTCAGCCGGCGCAGTTGGTCGTTGATCTCCTGCACCTGGGCCTTGTGGACCTCGTCCTTGAGGTATCCCTTTGCATGGAGCTGCTCCACCATCACCAACTTGGCGTTCAGATCTGCAATGTTCCGGCTGATCTCCCTTGCGGCCGTGTTTTTCTGCTTTCGCTTCAGCTCGGCGGATTCCAGGCGGAGCAGAGTCTGACCCAGGATGTCGTATTCAGAGAACCGAAGCTTATTGACCATGGCGACGAAGGCATCGTAGATTCTCTCCTCGCTATAGTAGTTTGAGTTGCACTGGGTACGATCCTGAATGTGTTTGGAGCATCCCCACTTTACTGTCCCGGAAACCTGCCGTCTACGAAAATACGAGCCGCACTCAGAACACTGAATGCGGCTCGTAAGAGGGTAGATATTTTGCGTTGTGGATTTCCCAAAGATATCCTGACGCTTTTTCAAGAGGAGCTGGACCTTGTCAAAGGTATCTCGGTCAATAAGAGGAGCGTGGGTCATGGAGGCGTAGAACATATCCTCCTGACCTCGATTTCGGAACTGTTTGAAGGGGACTGTGGTGTCGCGGTAGGTTTTCTGGTATTTGCAATCGCCACAGTACCGCTCATTTCCAAGGATGTATGCTACCTTAGTGGAGCGCCAGACGGATTTTCCGGTTTTGGTTTTAATGCCGCGGCTGTTGAGATCCCGGGCAATCTCCGATGTAGACTGGCCGCTCAGGTAGTTTTCGAACATCATGCGGACGATGGTTGCCTCCGGCTCATAGACCACCAGCGCCTTATTCACCAGCCGGAAGCCATAAGGAGCGTTGCTGTCCACATATTCCCCAGACTGCATCCGCTTCACGATGGAGAGCCGCTGGTTCTGGGAAATTGCCTTGGACTCCTCCTGTGCGATGGCAGAGAAGGTGTTGAGCAGCATCTCATCTCCGAGGGCCAGAGTGTAGATTCCCTCTTTCTCGAACTGCACCCCCACGCCGAGCAGTTTCAGCTTCCGGACATATTCCAGAGACTCCTTGGCGTTTCGGGCGAAGCGGGAGACGGATTTGGTGACGATCAGGTCAATTTGGTGCTGTTCGCACATCTTGATCATTCGCTGGAATTCGGTGCGGTTCTGTGCGTTCATGCCAGACAGACCTTCGTCAGCGAATATCTCTACCAGTTCCCACTCTTTTTTCCTCTGAATGAGGCTGGTATAGACCCGGATCTGGTTGGCGTAGGAGTTCTGCTGATCCGCCGAATTGGAAGATACCCGGCAGTAAGCGGCAACTCGGACTTTGCGAATTTCCTGCCTGGTGATAGGTGAGATGAGTTTGGCCTGCGGCATCAGCGGCTCCTCCTTTCTGGCTAAATTTGGGATTGTACTACATTTTGGTACAATCCACTTTTCCGGCTCAAGCAACATTATATTCAACAAAGGTACAAAGTCTATTGAAAGAAAGCAGCCAAAGAAATTTCTACATAGTCAACAGACGGCGGTGCTCAAAACCCATCAGATTAGACTATGCTGTTGTAGTGGCTAATCCGCAATGACAAGGTCGGAGCCGGTGAGTTTCTGGTAGTAGCGCTTGGCTCGCTCGTATTCGGCAGGGGTGATCACGCCGCCGTCCCGCATCGACTTCAGCACGGCCACAATAAACAGATAATTGGCGCTCTTGGTTTGCGACACAGCAATCATGGCGTGATCCCTCCTAAATATGAATGTGAATTGATACCACAAAAATAGGGGTCACCCGATTTGGCTGCGGAAGCCTTGGCTTTCCTGCTGCATGATGGGTGACCCCCATTGCTTCTGATATCAAGACCATTGAATGTCTTGTTGTCGCCTGTATTCGACACTACTTCCCCAGGCAGGGCGGCAACTTGAACTGCGCTGGCGCACATCATGGGACTCTCACCCCTCCGAGGATCTCTCCGAGCCGCGTAAGCAGAAGTATCATTGTAGGCTGACGGGGTCATGGCGGGGACAGCTTGCCAAGGCTGCCTTGTCCTGAGTGGGTGTCGCTCTGCACCTTATTTGGCCGTCCTTTGATGCGGATCTGCTCCGCACAGGTGGTCTTCGCGCACTCGGTCTGACGCTCTCCCGATCAGCTAAGGTATTCAAGTTGCCGGATATGACCGCCTGGGGCGGTGTTTTTCAAGGTTCGCTGAGATGTTTTGATCTCACGAAGATTGTAACTCTGCGCGTATTCTTCCAACAGAAACAGAATGGAAAGTTTACCAACCCAAAATGGAAAGTTTTTAGAGGGATGCCTCCAATTCGGACAGCAGAGAGATGGCCATCCGCAGTCCGCGCTTCTGTTCCTCTGCAAAATCTCCTTTTCCCACCAGGAGATAATCCAGAGAAACATCAAAGAATGCTGCAAACTCTACGGCCAGCTCGACTGGGCCAGTTTGCTTTCCAGTTTCGATTTTTGCGATGTATGGAGTGCTGACATTCATCTTCTCTGCCAACTGTTCCTGTGTGAGCCCACGCTTTTTTCGCAAGCTCCTGATCCTTGAACCATAGTCCTCTCTATTAAAGTACATGGTGATTTACTCCGTCTTCTGAAATTTGGATGCGAACCAAATTTCGGAGCGGTGGGTCGCGGCAATGGAGCGACCGGACATACCGGACGCTGAGCAGAGGCCGCCATTTTTCGACAAACAAAAAATGCACCCACCGTGCGGTGAGTGCATACGAAGAGAAATATTTGCCGAGCTTTAGCGGTATATAGTGAGTAAGGACAAATGGTGTCGAATAAAAAAGAACCGCAACCCCTTGGAGGATTGCGGTATGTAATGTTACTCTTTTTTCCCTGACCCCCGGCGGGTGTTCATTGCTCCCTATACGATTTCCTGCCATATTCTCCCCTTGCGGGGATAACAGACAAAAAGTGCGTTTCCCCTCACCGTTTCGATGGGGGTATTATAATAGGGAATTTTTAGGGGTTTCTTAGAAATCGCTTAGGTTTTAGGCAGTTTTGCTGAAATTTGAAAATTATCCGCTTTTTATATTATTGTATATTCATACTGGCTAAAAAGCACCAGCCAAAACTGTGCATTCTATATGTGCAATTAGTCTGACAAGACTTTCTACATCTTATTTTTCTATTCTACCAAGGGTACACTAAACTTGTCAACATATTTCTTGTGGTCGGAGGGTTGGCAAGTGGAATATGGAACGATTCGGATTAAGCTGGACGAGCTGTTGAAGGCATCCGGTCTTAGCAAGAACATGCTGAGCCATCGGGCTGAGATGCAGCGGACGCAGATCAACAATTATTGTAAAAACCAAATTACTCGTTTAGATATAGATGTCCTCGCAAGGCTTTGTACGGTGTTGAATTGTGAGATCGGTGATCTATTAGAATTTATACCGCCAGAAAAGATAGAAAAATGAGGCTCACAGGAGGCATAGCAATACTTTGCCAGCATATTGGACGGTCGGCATTTCAAATGGGAACGGTAAATTAATTATAAACGCAGTTGCAAATTCTGAAGCTCATTTTCTATTGCTTATCACCGAGAGCTGTTGTAAAATGACCGAAATACAACAAAAAAGAACCGGTCGAGATCTCGTGCATGAAATCTCGACCGGTTTTCTGTTATTGGGGAATTAACTTAGTATTACTTCGACTCTTTGCGGAAGCACATGAACCAGTCCAGGCAATACTGATTCTCGCTCTGGTTGTCCATCCGCTCCTTGGCTACGCCGCAGCTGCCGGCGGTGGGTACGATGACATCATCGCCGGGCCGCCAGTCGGCCGGAGTGGCGCAGGCATCGGCGTCCGCTTTCTGGAGCGCCAGGATGATGCGCTTGATCTCCTCAAAGTTGCGGCCCGTGGACAACGGATAGTACAAGATGGTTCTCACCACGCCGTTGGGGTCGATGACAAACACCGCCCGTACCGCCTGGGTGTTGGACTGTCCCGGCTGGATCATACCGTACTTGTTGGCCACCTCCATGCGGATATCCTCGATGAGGGGGAAGGTCACATTGATGTGTTTCTTACCGTTCCACTCCAGCTCCTGGATCTTCCGCAGCCAGGCGATGTGGGAGTAGATGGAGTCCACCGAGAGCCCCACCAGCTCAGTATTGAGGGCCTTGAACTCGTCGATCATGGAGCCGAAGGTCATAAACTCCGTGGTGCAGACCGGGGTGAAATCCGCAGGATGGGAGAAGAGGATCACCCATTTGCCGGCGTAATCCTCCGGGAATTTGATAGGGCCCTGGGTGGTGACAGCCTCGAAGGACGGGGCCTTGTCCCCAATAAGAGGCATTCTGTTTTCCTGATCCATGGTAAGCGCTCCTTTCGTTAGTAGTCAAGTTCGATGAATATGATATATGAGTTCTTTGGAGAAAGGCCGTGATACTCTATCTGAACTATCTGAAACAGTATTAACCCAGCAGCTCGCTCTCCAGATCCTGCAGCATGAGATCCAGCGCGGTGATGCCGCCCTCGGCGGTGTACCACACGGCGGGATGAGCCAGATAGACGATGTTGCCGTTCTTGTAGGCATCGGTTCCCATCACCAGTTCATTCTCCATGATCTCCTGGGCCAGCTTGGCGCCGTCGGTGCCGATGGCGGCGTCACGGTCCATGACGAAGATATATTCGGGAGCCTTCTCCACAATGAACTCAAAGGAAGCCTCGTTGCCGTGGGTGGAGGTGTCAATGTTGGCGTCAACACCAATGTTCTCAAAGCCGATCTCCCGGCCGATCATGGAGCAGCGGCCGTCGTTGCCCAGCACATTGTAACTGCCGCTGGTGATGAGTCCAACAATAGCGGTCTTGCCGGCGGCAAATTCGGACAGGGCGGCAATGCGGCCGTCGAAGTCGGCCATCAGCTCGCCCATCGTCAAATATTTGGTTGTTGACAAGAGAATGCACTTATGCTATCCTGATAACATCGTTACCGATACCAATGTTATCTAAAGAGGTGATAGAATGTCGTTGCCGGATCGGAGAATTGATCCCAAGATACTTAAAAGTGCAGAAGAAGAATTTATGGAAAAGGGGTTTGCAGATGCCTCCTTGCGGGAAATATGCAAAAAAGCCGGCGTAACAACAGGAGCCATGTATAAGCGATACCCTGGCAAAGAAGCTTTGTTTGAAGCAGTAGTTGGTCCAACACTTCAGGATATTGAGGAGATGGCGCTAAATATTGAACGGTACGATTACGAGCAGCTGGCACATGGCAAAATGCAATCCGTATGGGATATGTCAAGCACAACACTTAAAACAATTGTGCGTTTTTCCTATGAGCGATACGATGGATTCAAGTTACTCCTGTGCCGTTCGGAAGGTTCAACACACGCAAATTTCTTACATGATTTCGTATCTCACCATGCGAAGCAAACGGTCAAATTTTTAGAGGCAGTTACCCAGCAAGATGATAGAGACAGCCAGATTGATGAAGAGGAAATCCACATGCTGCTGACAGCGTTTTGGTCTACGTTGTTTGAGCCAATCGTTCATGATTTGCCTTTGGAAAAAGCATTACGCCACTGTGAATATGTGGCAAAACTATTTAACTGGCAAGCTATTTTTGGCTTTTAGCTTAATAGGCTAAAAGCCAAAAAAATCCGCGTTGGTTAGCGACCGCTAACAAGAAAGGGGAAAACAATGGAAAGTAATACTGCAAAATTTAAAAAATCAGACAAAATGAACGTTCGCGATTACATAACCGCCGCCATCTTATATGTGCTTATGTTTCTGGTCTATGCGGGAGTTGGCGCACCCATTGGTATGACCGTCGCTGGCAGCTTGTTTGTCTTTGCGGCCTGTGCAGTGGTTTGGGGAACCATTTTCATGCTTCTGTTTACGAAAGTGAATAAGAAAGGAATCGTCTTGTTGTTTGGGTTAATTTGGGCGGCAATGCAGCTTATGAGTTTTTGGGGTGTTGCTCTGATAATTGCCGTTGGCGCGGTGATTGCTGAACTTTTCTGGCGCAAATTGGATCGCCATAAGTTTTCTACTATGTTGATTTGCTTTGCCGTTCAGGTGGTATTTCTCTATTTGGGCATGACGATTCCACTCATTTTTATGAAAGATATGTATTTAGCTGCGGTATCCGCCTATGCGGATCTCTACTCCACAGTGTTTGATATGCTTATCGGGCCAATGTTCTTTGTGGGTCTTGCCGCCACTGTGGTTGGATGTGTGGTTGGAGCATTTCTTGGAAAACTGTTGTTGAAAAAACACTTTCAAAAAGCGGGGATCGTATGAGCAGGGATATCAGACACATTCGTTTTTTAGAACTGGATCCACGAATGAAGCTCTTGCTGGTGGTTGTCTTTGCGTCAGCTACTTTTAGTGCGCCAAATCTGTTGGCCCTGATTTGGATGTATCTGCTGGTTGTAGTTCTGTATCTGGCTCGTGGTCTTTGGTTGGGCGCAAAAAAGACTGCAATGCTGTTTGCTGTGTTCCTGCTAATAAACCTAATTCTTTCTTTCGTACCGCAAAGCAAATTCGCTGCGGGCGTGGGTATGATTCTATTCATGCTGGAACGAGTTGTAGTGTTTTTTGTCATGGGAGCGTGGATGGGCAGCAAGCTACGAGTCAGTGACTTTGTGACTGCGATGCAGAATATGCACGTGCCTAAAGGTGGTACTATCGCACTGGCGGTAGCTTTCCGTTACATCCCGACAGTACAGGATGAATTCCGCTCTATCAAAAATACTATGATGCTACGCGGCATTGGATTGACAGTGCGCAATGTGCTGCTTCACCCAATTAAAACCTGTGAATATGCCATTGTTCCGTTGATCATTAGGAGTATGACGATATCGGATGAACTGGCCGCTTCAGCTATGACACGAGGGTTGGATTTGGAATCAAAGCGCACCTCTTATCGGGAGGTGCGTTTACGAGCGGCCGACTTTTTATATGCGGGTGCCGTTATTTTTGCTGTAATTGCTGGAATTACTGGCAGTGCGTTGCTTGGGAGGTGAAGATATGATTCAAATTGAACATGTTTCCTTCCAGTATGCCAATGCAAAGGAACCGACTTTGCGGGATGTGAGCCTTACTATCCAAAAAGGGGAATTTGTAGTTCTGTTGGGTTCCTCGGGCTGTGGAAAAACGACCATCACCCGGTTGATTAACCGCTTAGTTCCGGAGTTTTTTGAAGGGGAACTGGAAGGAAGGGTCATTGTAGATGGGCAGAATACAGATGAACTATCAATCCAGGATTTGGCTGGTGTGGTAGGCTCCGTTTTTCAGGATCCACGGTCTCAGTTTTTTGCCACGGATACAACAGCAGAAATTGCCTTTTCCTGTGAGAATGTGGGCATTCCAAGAGAAGAAATCTGTCGGCGTATTGAACAGGCGGCTAACGACCTGCAAATTCAGCGCTTATTGGAGCGCAGCATTTTTGAACTGTCCAGCGGTGAAAAACAGTCTATTGCTATCGCCTCAGTCTACGCACTTGCCCCCAAAATTCTGGTGCTGGACGAACCCTCTGCTAATCTGGATGCTGCAGCCACCGAGCATTTGATGGAGATTCTCCATACACTCAAACAACAGGGGTATACCATTATTATATCTGAGCACCGCATCCATTATCTGAAAGACATTGCAGATCGTGCCGTTTTGATTGAATATGGACAGATCACAAGAGAATTGGATGCCTCTGCCTTCCGTTCCCTTTCCAACGAGGAGGCTAACCGAATGGGGTTAAGGAGTACGGATCTTCTAAGTATACGCCCACCTGTGACGCAGAAAAAAACCGGAGCGGAGGAACAAATTTGTCTGGAAAATCTATCCTACCGCTATACCAGAGAAAGTGAAACGCTGGCAAATGTGAACCTCTCTGCCGGGAAAGGAGACATCGTTGGTATCGTCGGAACCAACGGCGTAGGGAAAAGTACGCTGCTGGAAATTGTGTGTGGCTTAAAAAAAGAAACCAATGGGGAGGTTCGATTTGGTGGCCAAGCGGTAAATAGTAAAACCAGGGTGCGCGATACTTTTCTTGTCATGCAGAGCAGCGACTACCAGCTTTTTACAGAAAGTGTGGAAAAAGAACTGTTTCTGGGTAATGACAACAATGAGGAACTGCGAAAAAAAGGCAGAGTGCTGTTGGAGCGGATGGGATTATTGGATTATCGACAGCAACATCCTGCATCAATGTCAGGCGGGCAGAAGCAGCGCCTTTGCATTGCAGTAGCCTGTATGAAAGACACAGATGTGATTTGCTTCGACGAGCCTACCAGTGGCTTGGACTATTCCAGTATGGTCAATGTTTCTTCCCTTCTACATGAACTGGCAGAACAGGGCAAGACCCTCCTGGTGACCACCCATGATTACGAATTTTTGATGCATACCTGCACCCATATTTGCTATCTGCTCAACGGCAGGGTGGAAAGTTTCTTTCCTGTAGAACCCAGATATACACCGCAGATCTATTCTATTCTCTTTCAGAAGGAGGTTGTTTTATGAAGAAGCAAGGTCTTGCAGGCAGTATCCTGTCTTATGCTACGCCATGCAAGGGAAAACTGATTATATCTGTAATTTGTGCATTACTGTCGGTTGCAGGGGGCATCATCCCTTATGTTGCCGCTTACCGTATTATTTGCCTGTTTTTTGACCAAACCGCCACGGCGGAGACGATCTTTTACTGGACCATTGTTGGCACGATCGGTTTTCTCGGCAAGGTTCTGTTTCATGCCATCTCCACTACGCTTTCCCACATTTCTGCATATACCATTTTGGAGTTGATGCGAAAGCGGGTCGCCGAGAAACTGATGAAGGCTCCGCTTGGAGTGGCCCAAGGAATCAACGCTGGTCGCGTAAAGAATATTGTGGTAGATCAGATTGAGAATATTGAAATCCCACTGGCTCATGTGATTCCAGAGGGCGCCGGGGCGCTGGTATTGCCGATAGCGGTATTCACTTATCTCTGTATGATTGATTTCCGTTTGGCGCTGGCATCGCTGATTACCATTCCTTTGGCGCTTATTCCATATGGAATGATGTTGGGCGGCTACAATAAAACCTACCAAGTCTATATGGAAGCCAATGAGCACATGAACAATGTAGTGGTTGAGTACATGGAAGGCATTGAAGTTGTGAAAGCTTTCAACCAGTCGACCTCGTCCTATGAGAAATATCGGAAAGCGGTAGAGAACTTCAAGCAAACCACCTTGAATTGGTACAAATCAACATGGAAATTTACTACCCTTGGTGCCAGTATTCTGCCGACAACTCTACTGGGTGTATTGCCGATTGGCACGCTGCTTTATCTCTATGGCAGCACAACCCTGCCAAAAATCACTATGGCAATGCTGCTCTCTATGGGCATGGTCAGCAGTTTGGGCCGTATGATTCTGTTTTTTAATCAGCTAAAGTCAATTCAGTATTCTGTCAATATTGTAAATAAGACCTTTGATATTGGAGAATTGCCACTGGCAATGGAGGAAAAACCGATCTCGGCTCATGACATCCTAATGGAGCATGTGACCTTCTCCTATACCGGAAAAGAAAATGTAATCCATGACGTAAATCTTGCTATCCCGGAGGGGGCGTTTTATGCTCTTGTCGGCCCGTCTGGTGGAGGTAAATCGACACTGGCCCGCCTGGTGGCACGTTTCTGGGATCCGACAGAGGGAGCTATCCAGATTGGTGGAGTAAATATCAAAGACATTCCTCTGACAGAGTTGGCCGATCAGGTGAGCTTTGTTACGCAGGATAATTTTCTGTTTAACTGCTCCATTTTGGAAAATATCCGGCTGGGCAATCCGCAAGCCACAGATGAGCAGGTTTTGGAGGCGGCCCGAAAGGCACAATGCGATGAATTTATCAACAAGCTGGAACAGGGGTATCAGTCCAGCGCAGGCGAGGCTGGAGACCGGCTGTCTGGTGGTGAGAGACAGCGTATTGCAATCGCCAGGGCTATTTTGAAGAATGCTCCCATCGTGATTTTGGACGAGGCCACATCTTTTACTGATCCAGAGAATGAGGCCAAAATTCAGGAAGCTATCGCAGAGTTGACCCGTGGTAAAACACTTCTGGTCATCGCCCACCGCCTCTCCACAATCAAGAATGCAGATAGGATCCTTCTGATTGAAAAAGGACGAATCGCACAAAGCGGTACTCATGAGGAACTATTGGAAAGCAGCGATCTTTATAGAGATATGTGGCAGGCTCACATTGGCGCAAAGAAATGGTCAGTTGGGTTAAGAGGGGAGGTTTTCGCATGATTAGAATTCTCAAACGGCTGTTCCGTCTGATGAGTCAGTACAAGGGGCGGCTCTATCTTGGTATTGCCCTCTCAATGATCTCCAATATTCTTGGCATTGTTCCTATTATCTGCGGAGTCTGGACAATTAAGCTGATTCTTGATGACAGCAACGGGGCAGCAGTGTTGGAACCGGTATATGTTCTCCAACTCACCACAATCATCCTTGGTTCAGTTTTGCTCCGATGGCTGTTCGCCTATATCCGGGCAACCCGGCAGGATAGCATTGCTCATGAGGTAACCTGTGCAGAACGACTGAAGATAGGTGATATTCTTAAGCGGGTTTCGCTGGGATTTCTCCAGCGGAAGAACATGGGGGAATTTACCACTGCTATCACCACAGATCTGGCTTTTTTTGAAATGCAGACGATGAATGTTGTCAATAACATTATTGACAGCTACATATTTCTTGCAATCACGATAATATGGCTGCTATGCTTTTCTCCTTTTCTGGGGGGCGCCGCGCTATTGGCTGTGGCAATTTCTACAGCCGGGCTGCAACTTATCGAGCGCCAAAGCCGTAAAAATTCCCCGATCCGGCAGGAAAGTATCAATGAGATGGCAGATGAGATTGTTCAGTATGTCCGCGGGATGGCTGTTGTCAAATCTTTCAAGCAGGAAGGTGTAGCATCTGACGGACTCTACCGGGCCTATCATAAGTCGAAAGAAATTAACATTAAGATGGAGCGGAACTTTGCCCCTTGTGACGCATTGCATCGGCTCGGCCTATACATGGGCACCATGGCAATCACCTGCATCACAGCCCTTCTTGCACTCCAAGGGGAAATGGAACTGTATATGGCGATTATGTTGATCGTTTACAGTTATATCATGTTTAACACGATTGAGTCGGCAAATAATTCCCTTCACATTCTGGAAATGCTGGATACAGTAGCGGAGAAACTTCAGAGTATTGAAGATGCTGAATTCATTGATAAAGACGGAAAAGATGTTTCTATTGACCAGTACGATATTGAGTTTAAGGATGTGTCCTTTGGCTATGATAGTCGGGAAGTTTTAAGCCATATCTCCTTCCGTATCCCACAGAACACCACGACAGCGATCGTAGGACCATCCGGCAGCGGGAAAACTACAATCTGCAGTTTATTGGCTCGGTTTTATGATGCACGGAATGGAGAAATACAAGTGGGAGGCCACAATGTTCGGGAATTTACCTGCGATTCTCTACTGAAAAATATCAGTATGGTATTCCAAAATGTGTATTTGTTCCACGATTCAATTCGCAACAATATTTTGTTCGGAAAACCCGATGCCTCCGAGGAAGAAATAATTGCCGCCGCCAAAGCCGCCCGATGCCATGATTTTATTATGGCGCTCCCAGATGGCTATAACACAGTCGTTGGTGAGGGTGGCTCTACCCTATCTGGTGGAGAAAAGCAACGCATTTCGATTGCTCGGGCTATGCTAAAAAACGCCCCCATTGTCATCCTTGATGAAGCAACTGCCAGCATTGATCCAGAAAATGAACATCTTATTCAACAAGCCATCGGCAATCTTACTCACGGTAAAACCATTATTGTGATTGCCCATCGCCTTGCGACTATTGAAAGCGCAGATCAGATCTTGGTGATTGATGAGGGAAAGGTTGTCCAAAGGGGAACGCATCAGCAGCTTGTCTCGCAAAATGGGTTGTATAAACGATTTATCTCCATCCGCGAACAAGCTGAGGGTTGGGCCATTGGATAAACAGAGGATGGACGAAAGGGACAATTATATATGAATAGTAAATGGACTGGTAAAGATTTCGGGATTACAGCCGGGATTTCCTTGGTTTACTTTATGATAACCATGGTGGTCATGATGTCCGGGGCACTTACGCCCATTCTGTGGATTTTTATGCCAGCTCTCATTGGTTTTTTTACGGGAATCCCATATCTGTATATTGTGGCAAAGGAAGCGAAACCCGGTGTTGTGTTTTTAATGAACCTGATCGTAGGTGTAATCTATTTTATTGCCGGGGAACTCTCCAATCTGGTCATTGTTACCTTAATTATCACCACCGTACTTGCAGAGGGCATACGGAAAGTTGGCGGTTACCACAATCTTAAGACGACACTCCTTAGTCATGTCATATTTTCCTTTGGTATGTTCGGTAATCCTCTCTATATCTGGGCGTTCCCCGAATACACGGTTACACGCGCCACAGAGGAAATGTCGGCCGAATATGCGACAGTCATGCAGAATGTTGCGCAGATATGGATGCTGCCGGTTATGATTGCTGCAACTGTTGTACTGGCTCTGGTGGGCAGTATGCTTGGGAAAACAGTTCTAAAAAAACAACTTTCCAGCGCTGCGCTGATCTGAATGAAGGGAATCCTGTTCCTAAAGGAAGGAGACCAACCATGCTGACATCTATGGATAAACGCACCGTAAAACTTCACGCATCCGGCGAAGATTATCTGGAGACCATCCTTGTTCTTCAAAAGAAACTCGGCATGGTACGCTCCGTAGATGTGGCCCGGCACATGGAGGTGTCCAAGCCCAGCGTGTGCCATGCGGTGGCGACCCTGCGGGACGGTGGATTTCTCACGATGGACGAGGATTATTTCCTTCACCTGACCGATGCAGGTAGGGAAGTGGCGGAACAAATCTACGAAAAGCACCGCTTCTTTACAAAAATGCTGACAAATGCTGGGGTAGACCCCATTGCTGCCGAGCGGGACGCCTGCCGGATTGAGCATGTCATCAGCGAGGAAACCTTTGAGCGGTTGAAAGTTGCTCATAAACAGAGCGAGAAAGCGGTGATATCATCGGACGAGTCATGATTTTGGAGCTGCACGAAAGAGATACGGAAGTTTTGGAGCAGATTCTGTCTATCCTCAAAAACCACCCTGAGATAGAAAAAATCGAGGTCGACGAAGAACCGATGGTATCGCTCCCCGGTCTTGAGATTTTTCCGCGCAGACGAAAGGTCTTTCGGGATCGACAGGAGATTCAGCTTACCACAAAAGAATATCGGATTCTCCTGCTGCTGGCCGCCAATAAAGGCCATGTGCTGACCTATGCACAGATTTACGAACAGGTCTGGGGCGATTTCACCACAGGAAATGAGAACAATACAATAGGTTTTCATATCTGCAACCTGCGCGAGAAGCTGTATCGGGCTAATCCAGATGCCCCATTCTACATTCGCTCTGTGCGAGAGGTCGGATACTGCCTGGATATCGATGAACCATAATTTCACCACCAGTCCCTATACCATAGATGTCTTTTCTCTGCTCTAAATCTCCGTTAGAGTAAGTCCTTCTGGGTGGTTCACAATGAACCGCCCCTGGGTCCAGCGAATGGGCGCAGTTCTCCCTTGGCGGAAGATTCAGAGAGTGGTTTGTACTACATTTTGGTACAAACCACTCTCCCTTTTATTTTACGGTATAGAGATTGGAGGTGCTGCTCCCATTCGGCCTGTGCCGGGAATCCTTTTGGAGATAGCCGTGCTGCTCCAGATCATGCAGTGCCCGCTTGACCGTGGAGCGGGACAGCTTCATGTCCGAGGCAATGGTCTTGATGCCCGGCCAGCACTTTCCCTCGGCATCGGAGCGATCCCGCAGGTACATATAGACCGCCTTCGCTCTGGAGGGAAGCTCAGTGTCGGCGTAAATCGTTCCGAAGTAGCTCATCGTTCCTCCTCTCCGAATGTCTTCATTTGCTTTCCTCTTTTTACAGCTCTCTCCTGAGCCGGAGCATGGGCGATGCCGCCCCGGCTGGATACCGCATAGCCGCGGCTTTCGTCCATCTCCTCCGGCTCACTGAGCTGCGGGAGATTCCGCTCCAGATCCACCCGGTTGGCATAGGCCACCGCTCGGTTGGCTCTCTCCGGCACCACATACGGCTCCCCGAAGGTAATGCCCCAGTTTAAGAAGAGCTGGAGCCGGGTCCGCATGGGATGAGTACCGGTTTTCATGACAATAAAGCTGCCCTTGGGAATGGATTTCAGCTCGTCGGGCGTCAGCAGGGCGCGCTCCATCATCTGGAGGCTCTGGCTGGGATCGTTCTTGCCCCGGCTCACCGAGCCGGAGAGGACGGTACGGCTGCCCAAGGCTTTGGACAGCACTTCGGCGGTCTGGCTGTTGGGTGCAAAGCCGCCGAAGATGGTGTCCTGGCAGTTGTCCTGAATGATCTCGCAGCCCTCTTTTCCGTAGTTTTTTTCGAGCTGCGCTAAGGACTGGATGATCGGCACGAGCGTTAACCGGCGAGAGCGTCCAGCTGAGAAAAGGGGCAGTATATCAAACGGGGGCATGGTGCCGAATTCGTCGCAGAAAAGCACCACCCGGTTTTTCAGCTTGCCGCCGTTCTCATCGGCCACAGCGAACAGCTCCCGGCTCAGGTTCTGGATCATGAGACCGGCCATGAAGTTCTTGGTTGTGTCTTCTTCCGGCAGGATCAGGAAGATGGCAGACTTCTCCGAAGCAAACTTCTCAGCGTCAATGGCGCTGTCGAAGCACAGGATCTGCTCCAGCTCGCTGTCCAGAAAGGCATTCAATCGGGACAGCACGGTGGACATGACGGAGGCCATTGCCTGCTCGGCGCTGTTGAGGGCGGCACCGGCAAACCACCTCGCCTTGTGATCCGGCGGCAGTTTTGCCATCAGGAGCTGGAAGTGGCTCTTGCCCTTGACCCGGCTGGGCTCCAGAAGGTCCTGTACAAGCTTGAACACGGAAACGATATGGCGGCGCTCCTGTGGATGGTCTTTATCGGGCGGCAGGAACTCGGCCAGCATCAGGATGACCGAGGTGAGAAGCCCTTCCGCTGCATCGTAGAAGAAAGCGTTCTGGCCGCGGTTGCTGTCATCGCCGTCCGGGTTGACGATGGTCTTGGACAGGATTTTGGCGTATTTCTCGGCCTTGGCCCGGGCCGCGAGATTGTTCGGGTCATTCCGGGCAATGTCCATATACCGGTTGACCAGAGTCAGCAGATTGTTTCCGTCCGAGCGGGTGGGATTTCGCAGGTCGATCACGGCCACATTCTGATACCCATAGCAGTTCTTGGCGATGGCGCCGTAATTGCGGGCGAGGTCGCCCTTGCTGTCCAGCGCCAGCCAGCTCATGCCGCTGGCGCAGGCGTACTCCAGATTGGGATAGAGAAAATAGGCGGTCTTGCCGATGCCGGAAGCGCCGATCATCAGGCAGTGGATGTCATCGCTGTCCACAAGGGCGGTGAGTTCGCCTTTCTTTCCCTTGCACCCCAGCACCAGCCCCTGCTCCGTGGGCAGGTTCTGGCCGCTGCGCCATTTCTTCACCTCGAAGGGGACATGGGCATAAGTCTGCCGGATCTCTTTGGCTGTGGCCCATCTTGCGGTGCCGTGCTGGCCGTCGCCGACCGTTTTGGATTTGATCCCGCTCAGGGTATAGTAGTGGGACAAGGCGGCCAGACAGCCGATGACCAGAAACATCAGCCCGCCGGCGGCCAACAAAATCAGGACTTGGTGTGGCATGGTTAACCCCTTTCAGGGCACACCACTTCCTGCTTGGTTCCATACTTCTGAATGCGCACATCACTCTTGTTACGGCCTACTTCGGGCGAACAGGAAGTGGTGTGCGTTGTTGTTATTTACTGCATGACTTGTGCGAAGGACGGTTCCTCAGCGGTCAGATCATCATTCCAATCCTTGTGTGCGGGAATGAGCCTTTCCACCGTGTACCTCTCTGCCAGCTGTTCCTTCATGCGCCGGCTGGCCAGATGGCCAGCCTCGTCATTGTCGAGGCAGAGCAGGACCGTATTGATTTGCGGCTGCCGCTCCAGCAGCTTCAGCACCGGCTGAATGGAGGTGCCGCAGCAGGCCACATAGCTGTGGCCCTGCCAGTCCTCCGGATGGAGCGTGATGTAGGAGAGCATATCGATGGGAGCTTCGAACACATAGAGGCTCCCATCTGTGCCGATGTGGTGGAAGCTGTGGCGGGGATCGCAGCCCTCCACATTGAGCCGGAAGGCTTTGCCGAAGCTGTTGGCGCTGCGCTTGTGGGCATGGCGGGGGACGCCGTCTTCATCCGTACCCACGAAAACCGCATTGTGGTAATCGGCGTCTTCATACAGCAGCTTCTCTCTGGCGAAGTGCGCCACAACGCTCCGGTCGATATTCCGGTGCTTGACCAGATAGGCATAGACCCGGCGCATATTGGAATTGGCCGGCGGAAGGACAAAGGGCTTCGGCGGCTCCTCCGCCCGTTCTTCGGCAGAGGGATAAACCGTTCCCAGCTCGCCTCCCAGAAGCATGGTCACCGCCTCCGGATAGCTGAGGTGATAAAACCGCTGGACGAAGCTGACGGCGTGGCCGCCCCGCTCCTCGGCGTGATCGTACCACTCGTTGCCGCGGATGGTGACGCTATGGTCACGGGCCAGCCGTTTCTCTCTGCCGGAGGCAAGGAGCTTTTCGCCCCGGCAGCGGAGGAACTCCTCCAGATCAACGGAGGCGGCTCGCTGCTTTTGTTCTTCCGTGAAATGAATGTAAGTCGACATAGGCTCCTCCTGTTACATGGTCTGCTGATAGGATACCTGCTCCTCATGATCATCCGCCTTGTGGCCCATGGCCATCCGCTTTTCCGTCAGCCGCTTGCGCCGTTTGGAATCGATGCGAATCCCTGCCGGATTGCGAGGCGGCATGGAATTGTCCCGGAAGATCCGGCTCATGTGATGGAGCAGCTTGGTTGCCGCCAGCATGACGGACGGATCTCGGAACTGGTCAAAGCGGTCAAGGAAGAATTGGGCATACGCATTGCCCTGGGCAGCGGAGCGGGTGAACCAATCCCTGGCCTGCTCCCGATCCTGTTCCACATCCCGGCCCAGGAGATACAGCTTGCCCAGTGTGTACTGCGCAAACGGGTTTCCTTGTCTGGCGGCGGCAGTCAGGTACTCCAGAGCTTTTCTCACATCCTTCTTTACAGACTCGCCGGTGAGAAAGAGCTTCCCAAGGCGGTATTGGGCAAACGGATTCCCGTGCCCGGCGGCCTTGTCCAGCCAGCGTACCGCCTCCTCGGTGCGCTTTTGAGAGAGCAGGAGCTTCCCGAGTGCGTATTCCGAAAAGTCATTTCCGGCCTCTGCGGATAAGCGAAACCACCGCTCCGCTTTTTCATGATCCCGCATGGTGGAGAGGTCATCCCGGTAGAACTTTCCCAGCTGATGCGCCGCCACTGTGTATCCTTCCGCCCAGAGCTGTTCCAGCTCCCGGACGGCTTCAGCGTGTTCCTCGTCCAGCGCATAGACATCCTGCAGGATCGTTTTGGCGGCACGATAGCGTCGAGCCTGTTCATATACGCTGCTGGATTGCTGCTCCTCATGTGCCGCCTCCGGCTCCGGCTCATCTTGCATCTTCTCATCTTCAAAAGTCGGGAGGCCGAGGCGGATGTTCTCGGCCTCCCGGATGATATCGTTTTTGATCCGACGAAACTCTTTCTGCTGAGAGAGCGGGAGATGCTCCCGCAGTGTGCGGCTGCCATAGCACTCGTTCAGCTCATCCCGGATCTGATTCCAGGTTTCGTAGCACTTTGCCACTTCCGGCTGCCGGGCCAGCTCGTCCACGATGGTGTCCACCAATGCTTTGAGCGGTTTCTTCAGATAGCCATACTGCTTTTTCCCGGTGGTGGTTTCCAGCGCCTGCACCAGCTGGCGCATCTGTTTCTCGATGACGGGGTTGTCGCAGAGCTGATGCTCCATCTTCTGAATCAGCTCCCGCATGGCATCCTGCGCCGCTTCGATCAGCTCTTTATAGGCAACATCCTTCCGCTCGTAGATCTGGATCATCTCATCCCGGAAGATGGTGTTGGTCAGCTTGGAGCGCATGGCTGCAATGCCTTCCCTGGTCAGGAAGCCCTCTTTCGGATCGTCTGACCAGACCATCATGTGGATGTGGGGGTGATGCCCCTCATTGTGGAAGGCCGCATACCAACGGAAGTGATCAGCCAGTATCTTCATGGCCTTGGCCAGATCCTGTGCGTGCATCATAAGCAGGTCGCGCCATGCGTCCGCATTGTCGTACCCCAGCCGGGCAGCATCCTCACGGCGCAGGGAATAGATGATGGTCCACACATTTCCGTCATGGGCTTCCAGCTCGGACATGGCCGCGTCAAGGTCGACTGCGGCTGCGGAGCTGAACAAGCCGTGGGTGCCGCGGCGCTCCACACGGGGGCGGGTGGCGATGTAGGACATATATCCGCTCTCTGAATTTATCTCATGGAGGTTTGCATCCAGCGCCATGGTGATGAAAGCTGATGCGGTACCAAGGGTAGGTGCCTTGCGGTAATCCTCATACTCGAACAGCTCCACGGCATCAGGGAAATCATGCAGGAGCTTTTGGATCAGCTCCTGTTGTCCCTTGGTGACGGGACCATTTCCGGTCAGCTTCTCCACACCCTCGCGGGTGGCGATGTACTTCATGTACCCGCCGGCCTTTTCGGATTTGATGTAGCCGCTTTTCTGTACGAGCTTCGCCATGGGTTACACCGACTTCTGGAAGTCCAGCGCATCCTTGAACGAGATACGTCCGTTGGTGCGCTTCATATCCCGGATGGCGCGTCCCCGCAGACGCTGGTATTCGCCTTCGTCGATGTCGGTGTCGTAGGCGATGATCTGCCCCAGCACATTGAGATCCACACCCTGCTTGAACAGGAGCGAGCCCATGCGTCCGGCGAAATTGTCCAGGGTGCCGGTGAGCATGGCGGAGAGTGCTTCGGGCAGGAAGCCTCCGGCGTTCTTCGTGTTCAGATAGCCAATGTAAAACCGGAGCGCATTCTCCATGAATTCGCTCCGGCTGGCGCAGTTGTCGAGGCGCAGGTAGATGTCTACCTTCTCATCCAGATCCTCAGAAATCCAGAATCCCTTCTTCGTTTTTCTGCTTTCGGACTTCAGTAAAACCACTCCTTTTTTCGTCAAGTCCCCGCTGAGAACCCTTGCCACAGCGGGACTTTCCCCCATCATAGGGTCCAACAGCGCTTTCCACCCGCCGGATTGTCCCCGCTGCGAAAAGCCGGAAACTGCCCGCACTGCGGGCAGAAGTGGGAGAGCCGGGGAAGCCTTGTCCCCGGCTCTTTCTCCTGCTTCGCTTTCGTCAGCTTCCCGCCCTCTTGGAAAGCGGCCCAAATCCCGCCTGTTTCTCCGGGGTGGGGTACACGGTCGGCCACCCGCTGAAAGCCGCACACAGCGGCTCACAGGGGGCAACGGGGGCGTTTGTTTTTGTCAGCACAACTGGGGGCCGATTCCCGGCTCCGCCTCCTGATGTTGTTCCACCTCGTTGAGTAGATCTTCGGTTTCAGCCAGCCACGCTGAGAGGCAGTCTATCAATTCATCTGACTTTCGATAGACGCTTTTGTAGATTTGAGAAACTGGTGCGTCGTCATCATTGGTGTGCGCAAACTCATCGGTGTACACATCTCGCGCCTTTTGCTGAAGGGCAGTCGCCGCATCCAGCAGTTCATACACACGGTTGAGCTGCCGGTCGCCAACTGCGCCGCATATCATCGCCGGGGTCATCTTCTGATAATATCCAAACCGCACACGCATATACGGGAAGTCCGGCTGTTCCAGATGGTTGGAGAAGGCCAGGATAAAATTTCGCAAGTCGAGCTGGCCTTCGAAGGTAGTCCCTACCGATTTGGTACAGGCGTAATCATAAATCTCACGATACCGATGAATCTTCCCGTCCTCCAGCACTTCGCAAAAGCAATTCCGAATAAAATCTGCTTTGGTCATATTCTTGTTCATCACCATCCTTCCGCATTAAGCGAATTACAACGCAGGGCCATTCATCTGCATTTTCTCTGCTTCATACTGCGCACAACAACCCGCTAACCCTTGGCCCCAGTGATGGTGGCAGTATTCCTCCATCTTTGGAAGGAGGAGGGCGCATTCCGCTTCGCTCAGCCGATACTTGAACGCCTCCTCGTCGCCGTTGCCCCGCTGCAGATACAACTCCAGTGTGTCACAGACACGACGGGCCTCCAGATCGTAGTTGGCATAGATATTCAGCCAGTCGTCATTCTCGGAGGTGCAGACATCAGTTCCGAACACTTCATCCGCATTGAACGATACTTCCATGTAGAACTCCAGCAGGTTGTCGTTCTGAGTAATATCCTCCGCGAAGGAGATGTCCTCGGCGCAGAGCCGCCGGTTGCCGGAGAGGTATTCCGATTCCGGCTCCTGGTGGAGCGTTCTCTCCTCCAGTCGGTCCAGGAAGATCCGCCACCTTTCGTCCGACGAAGCGTTGCCCTTCTTCATGGCGAAGTAGGCGGCGGTGCTCACATCCCGGATTCTGAACCGCTTCCAGCCATCCATGATGCTGACGGCTTCCATATCTCCGCTGTCGAGGTCGATATCGTAGGCACCCACCACCCGGCCGGTGTTGTCCAGCCGCTCCGACACATAGGAGTTGAACTCCTCCTGAGAGATTCGCTGGGTGTGCAGCAGCGTTTCGACAAAGCGGTGGGGCGCCTCGTCGGGCGGCTTGCGGATGTAGCTGCGCAGACGGCGGGCGGTCGAGAGCAGCTCAAGTTTTTCCTCGGCCAGAATATAATCGGAGCTGCCGTTCTCCGTGACATGAAAGACGGCGAAGCGCCGTGCGGCCTCCCGAGCCTCCTCCTCCGCCTGCTGCTCTGCCCAGAGCTCATGGCTGATGCGCTCGTACTCCCGCTGAGGAAGCTGGTTGCACATTTCATCAAGGATATTCTCCAGATGCTCCTCCAGCGTTTCCCCCTTCAGTTGTTTGCTCAGAGCGTCGTACCACCGCTCGTCGAGCCAGAGTGTGATCTCACGATCCCTCATTGCATTCCTCCCATTTCCGGCCCGCACTGCTTCATCTCAGGGTACTCGGTCAGGAGGTGCCACACGCCGTTTGCGTAGTTGGCGCTGTTGACCGCCTGACCGAGAAGATCGTCGGCAGAGAGCGACATCGTGATACCGGGCACACCGGGATGCGCCGCGGCACTTTGGCCGCTCATCAGTCCTTCCGCCTGGGCTGCGGTCAGAGGCACAAAGCCGCACGGGGTTATCAGGGAAAAGACGCCGCCAACATGGGCTGCCAGGAAATCACGAACCGTGCATGGGCCTGCGTCATCAGACAGTTCCTCCCGAAGCGTCCAGACGCAGTGGAGCAGCTCCTCACCATGGGAGGCATCCAGACCATTCTCCGCAATCCAGCGGTCTGCCAGCTCATCCAGCGGCTCGTCCAGCCCCAGCAGAAATCTGGCGTCCTCCTCGTTGATGGCGTCCTCGATATTGTCGCGGATCAACCGTGCGGCGGTGATCTCCTCAGCGGCATCGATCAGCTGAGAGGGATCGGCCGCCATCCACTGCTTGACCCGGCGCTCATAGTCGGCGCTGATCCGCTTCTTCAGCTCCTTCTTGTAATTCATGGCGATCTCATCTTTGTTCACTGGATCACCTCCGGTTCCTGGTCAGGCTTCGGTGCGGCGGCTCTCGGGCTGCGCCGGGGCTTGCTCGGTGCGGCGGCGCTTACATCGCTCTCATCGATATACTCCCGCACAGGGGCGGGCACATATTTTTCATAGAGCTTCACCAGCGCATCCGTCATCTCACGATCCAGATCAAGCTCCTTCTTGCCCATATAGCGTTTGAGCGCAGAGAGCTTCTCCTCGTCGAAGGTGATGGTCAGGTTCACTTGCTTCATTGGCACTTCCTTTCTCAGTCGTAGTTGATGTATTCGATCTGCAGCCAGTGGGTCCAGCCCCGGCCCTCCAGCTTTGTTTTCACCACACCTTTCTTGGTATTCATAGCTTCAATCACATAACCGTCACCGATGTACACGCCGATGTGGCCGTCATGCCAGACGGCGAGGCCGGGGATATCCGGCATGGTGTCGATGGTTCCGGACACCGAGGCGTTATAGTACATCTGGTTGGCGCCAAGATCCGGCATCCCGTTGGTCCCATACTCGATGGTCATGGTGTCGGGATTGAGCCAGCCGTACCCTTTGATCAGTCCCACGCAGTCTGTTGTCCGGCCGCCCAGCCAGTTGGCACGGATGAAAGTCTCGTAGGTTCCAACACCGTCCGGGTACTGTTCGATTTTATAGTCCAGCAGAGATTCTGTCAGAACACTGCCGTATGTTCCCCAGACATAGCCCCAGCCGGACTCCCAGGCGTAGATGGCGTAGTTCACGAGGTCTGCGGCGTTCTTGGTGGTTGGATCGGTGAAGGCGGAGATGTCCAGCTCTATGCTGCTCCCATCCCCTCTGAGATACTCGCCGCTGTAACTGCCGCCCCCGGCGCTCCCCGCGATCATGGTATAGATATGGTCGATGTTGCTCTTGTCATCTTCCCTGATCTCCCTGCCCAGATGGGCTTCCAGATTGGCATAGGCCTGGGACAGAGAGACCGGCACCGCGACGGTGTATTCTTCTTCCTCTGTACTTGTAGTCCCGTCCGCCAGGGTCACTTCCACGGTTCGTGTTCTGGTTTCGGTGGTGTAGAAGCACCCCACGAAGCTGTTCGCCGCCCGTGTGGACGGGGCGTCCTCCCCAAAGCAGAGGGCATAAAAAACAGCCTTGACTCTGATCGGGTCAAGGCTGTTGCCGCTGTCCATCTGCCCGTTGGCAGAGGACACCGCCGAATCCAGAAGAGAAAAGGCCGAGCGCATCTCCTCGATGTGATATCGAAATTCCGCCGGAACCTCTGCGGAGAATTCCGCTCCGTAGAAGCACGCCTCCACCGAGTAGTTGTTATGCTCCGCCCCGCCTGAGCCAAGGGAGCAGAGCAGGGCGATCAAAAGAATGACTGGTGAAAAGATTGCCACCAGAATCCAGCCCAAACCTTTCCGGGTCTTTTCGTTGGTAAGCAGCATGGCAGCGGCCTTGGCCACTGCGGCAGCGGAAACAGCCATCAGCGACCACCTGCCGTTCCGAAGAGTTTCTCCTTGTAGGCCGGGGCGTGAACCTCCAGCAGATATCGTTCATTGCCGCACTTGTACAGGCAGACGCCGCGCTGGGGGAACTTGATGAGATTGTATTCCGACTCCTCCAGCTGGAGCATATCCATGTAGGACCGCTTGTCGATGGAGCCGGCATTGAATAGAAACTGATGAGGCGGAATGCTGAACAGGGGTTTGGTCATCTCACGGACGCCCTCCTGATCGAAGTCTTCCAGATTCTGACTGGCCAACAGCATCGCCGATTCTTTCTTTCGCACACGCTTCAGACAGTTTCGGATGTACTCGATGGCGGTGGGGTTGGACAGCCAGATATACAGCTCGTCCAGGGCTGCCACGGTATTGCCCACGGTCAGAAGCTTATCGGACATGAAGGACAGCACATTGAAGAGCATGGCGTTGCGGACATTCTTGGCGGCGCTGAGCATTCCCTTGACGCCGAACACCAGGAAGCGGCTGGAGGTAATGTTGGTATGCCCGTTGAAGAACTGGGCATCAGCGCCCTTGCACATGGAGTGCAGCCCCAGCAGCACCTCTTGCAGGAGCTTTTGGGTGTAGAGCTGGTGACGGTCGGCGTCGTAGGTCTTGAATTCCTCCTCAATGAGATCGTAGAGGTCGGAGAGGATGGGATAGTCCTCCGGACGCATCCGGCTGAAGTTGGTGCGCTCGGTGATGCCGAATTTCCGATACAGCTTGGACAGCATGATCTCGATGGTGTCGATGTGGGCGTCGCTGAAATCCTTGTAGGCCCGGAAAAAGTCCTTGAGGAAGGAGATGTGCTGCGCCAGCAGAGTGCTTTTGCGAAAGGCCTCCGGCGCGTCGGTGGCGTTGGGGTCTCCGCCGTCATCCCAGCACTTGGGTTCCAGCACATTGATGATGTACTGCCCGGCCATCAGGTCTGCGAAGCAGCCGCCCACCGCCTCGCACATCTCCTGCTGTTCATGTTCGGCGTCCAGGCTGATGACGGACTTACCGGACTCCAGCAGATTCAGGATCAGCAGCTTCATCAGGTAGGACTTGCCCTGGCCGGAGTTGCCCAAGATCAGGATGTTGGCGGAGGTCTTGTCCTCGTCCCGCTGGTCGAAGTCCACCAGAATGTTGCTGCCGTATTTATCTTTGCCGATGTAGAAGCCCTTGGAGTCCAGCTTGCCGGAGTAGTTGAAGGGATAGAGATTCGCCACGCTGGAGGCGGGCAGCACCCGTTCAAACTGGATGCCGAATGTGTTGTGGCCGCAGGGATTGACGCAGCGGAAGCCCTGCTGCTGACGGAGCAGGAGCTTATCCACATTCAGCTTGCTCCGCACCAGCTCGGTAAGCACATCGGTCTGGAGCAGCTTGAGGCTGTTGTAATCGGATGCGGTCAGCTCGATGTACACGGCGCAGTGGAGCAGAGGCTCACGGTTGCGGTGCATGGTGGCCACCAGGGTCGCCACATCCTGCAGGTTGCTCTCGGCGGTGACCGTCTGCTGCAGGTCGTTGGTGTTGGAGCTGTTCATGCGGTTCTTGTTGGCCGCATTTTGAATGATGCGCTTTTCCTCAGCCGGGGTGACCTGCCGGGTGTAGATGCGGAGGGTGACGCCGTCCTTTTCTCCCAGATGACGGAGGATGGCCTGCTCATCCGTGCTGGTAGGGTATTCCCTGAGTGCCCACACACATCGGAAAGTGTTGCCGCAGATGAAATGATCCGGCATGAAGCTGACCACAGAGGGGGCGATCATATCCAAAAAGGATTTGATGGACGCCTCCTCACGGCCCTGCGGAACAGGTCTTTTCGCTTTCTTTGCCAAAATGGATGCCTCCTATTCTCCGTGGAGGCATCCCGGCCATGGAGTGGAACACCTCCACGGCCTATGATGAATTGATTTACTCGCCCACGATGACCCAGCGGTCCCCGTCGTGGTCCTCGAACTTCTCGGTGGTCACATTTTGCTCGAAATAAACGCCCAGCATCCGCTTGAGATCCTGCTCGCTGGCGCGGCGGGTGGTAAACCCATTGTCATTGATGCTCTGCTCAATGCGGCTGAGATACGGGAACACATCCGTTTCCTTTTCGCTTCGCAGCCGGATGATGATATAAAACTCCCGGCTGGATGCCATCAGCACCTGGATGCGATCCAAATGCTTGCTGTCCTGCTCCAGAAGCCGCCGGATGGCAGGAAGCTCCTCGCTGCCCATGCGCTCCTGATAGAAGTTTTTGTTTCGCTCAAAGGACTCCTTGGAGTTGAGGGCCAGCATCTCAATTTCCGCCTGCCCCTTGACCACATTCAGCAGGGCGTAGATCCTGGCGCTGATGCTGGAATCGGACAGGACGCTGATGTTGGTGGGCTTGATGATAAAAAAGACCAGATCGCCCATGCGGGTGGCGATGCAATAGTCCTTGATGCCGTCGATCCCCATGAGCTGCCGGGTCGATTGCGCAGCATTCTCTTTTTTCTTTCTGCTCATAGCTTCATTCCTCCTTTGGGAAAGCAAGGCGGGAAAAAGCCGGTGCAGCGCATGGTGACACAGCAGGTCACCCGTCTGGGGTTCTGGCTGAACCAGTATTTTGCCCTGGCGTTCTTGGCACTGTAGCAGAGGGACTTCTCGCACAGAAGTCCGCCCACATAGCTTTTCAGCAGGGCCCGCAGGCTGCGAAAGCCATAGTAATATCTGCCGTCCTGGCTGCGGCAGCTCCACTTGTTCTTGGCGTCCTGCCAGAAGAAGGCGTTGCGGCACTCCCACCGCTTGCGCTTCCGGCTCCATCGGAGCGTCAGGGAGGCGGACAGATCCCGTTCCTCGATTTCCGGCAGGCCGAAGCTTTCCTCGTTGTCAAAGAGTGTGTCGGCGTGGAACATATCACATTCTCCATTCATAGAATTGCTGTTTGGTGATCAGGAAGGCAATCGCATAGCGAATGAAATCCAGAATGCTGGTGCCGTCAAAACGGATGCTGAGGAAGGCATAGACTGCCGTCAGCACCAGCGGAATAAAAATTTCGGTCTGTGTCAGCGCCAGGATAGAGACCAAAAGCCCTACGCCAATGACGCCCACATCCCTGAGTTCCCAAAGCCACAGCATGGCCTTGGCAGTCAGATTGTCGGGGTAGATATACAGGGTGGTTCACCTCCAAAAACAAGCCGCCGGGGATATGCTCCCCAGCGGCCGGTGCGGCATTTTTATGCTTCGGTCATCTCGGCGGGCTGATTCTGCGCTTCGTACTCAGCCAGCGCCTGCTCGATAAGACCGATGACGAATTCTTTCTGCGTGATTTTTCTGCCGCGCTTTTTTTCTGCGGCAATGAAGTTCTTCAGCCGCTGATCCAGCTCCTCGGTGATCTTGAATGCGAGAGTCTTGGTTTCTGCCATAGTGATTCCTCCTCCTTTGAAGTGTTCTTTGAGTATCAGCTCCACATACTCGCCCAGAGTCTTGAGGCCAAGCTGTTCCTTTTCTGCCACAGCTCTGGCGTGCAGTTCTTCCGGGATCATTCCGCAGAGATTCTTCTTTGCTTCCATGGGTTACTCCTTTCTCTGATTTTGTAAGCAAAGCATACTGCGCCCGGCGGCAAATAGCTATTCACAGAACCCAACGAAGAAGCAAGCTGCAAACGAAGCATAAGCAACAAGCCCGGCTCAGCCGGCGAGAAGCACCAGAGCAATGCCGAAAAGAACATAGTCCACGCATGGAATGGCCACGCTGTTGCCCAGCGCCTTATACCGGGAAGAGTCCGAGGCGTTGGGAATGTCAGTCCAACCATCCGGAAAACCTTGGAGCCTTTCACATTCCAGAGGCGTCAGCCTGCGGATGAGCCTTGGCTGATCTGTACCCTGCAGCACCAGATCCGTGGCATCCTTGTGCTGGCGTGCGCTTTGTGTGCTGGTTACCTCTCCATCCTTGAAAATGTCGACTCGCTGCCTGCTGAACACGGCATGGTGATCGGTGGCGGTCAGCGTATAGGCGAGGTCTGCTTGGTATCCGATCCCGTTGCCACCGTTTTGAGGTTGCCGGTCAATAGCATTGCCGGTGATGCAGAATACCTGTTCCTGCTCCACAAGCGGGACATTGTTTCCGCCTGTACCATACCGCGCGGACATGGTAGGCGCCACTTTATGGGGGCCGGTGTAGCGGGAATCAATGCCGTGGTTCTCGTAGACCAAGGGCTGATGCCCGTGTTCCTGGGCCCGAAGTGTCCCTGTGATGTCCAGGCTGCACTCCATCACGCTGCCGCCTTGGTCGTTCAGGCATAAGATGGATGGCATACAGTTTCCGCTGGCGCTGCCTTTCAAGGTGGGGGCAAGCTCCTCGCCGTAGCCGATGCTTCCGGCAGAGGCTCCGGCTCCGGCAGAGAAACCGGCGGTCAGGACACAGGGGTACCCCTGACCGGCCTGACCGCCGCCTGCACTCAGGGATGTGTGCCGTTCCGGCGTCAGGAAACAATCGCCGTTGCCTTTGGCAACGACACCCTCCGCGATGAAAGTCTGCTGCTTCATTCCCGGCTGGGCGCCCAATGCTCCGGCCACATCGTGCAGATCTCTGACCTCATCCCGCTGGTTTGCGGCAAAGGCAATCGGCTGGATAAGGCCGTTGCGGCCAGTGGACATCCCGCAGTTCACGCCCAGGGTGGCCGCTACCGCACCGGTCAGATCACCGTTATAGCCATCGAATCCCTCGGTGCAGCTGTCCTGCTGACTGGCGTGAGGCGGTTGCTGATTGTGAACCGTATCGGTCGGTGGAGCGACTCCTGACTGAATTTCAAGCGCCTGATTAAGCTTTCGGGGCAACTCTTTCCCGCGTTCAGAGGCTCTGCGCAGGATGCCCAGGCAGGCTTTCCTGGTCAAATAGTATTTGTCTGGCGGATCGTCCTGCAAAATCTGCGACAAGGAAGATTCTTTTTCTTCTCTGGGGGACACCCCAGTATTGAGCGTCAAGGCATCTCCACGCCAGGGAGAAATCAGCTCCCAATAGAATTCGCCCAGCAGGTTCCCAGCGCCCGGTGTCAGGTCGAGGGATTGAAACACCACTGACTTTAATTCGGACGATCTCCTCGAGGACGATCCGGAAATCCTCTCCTTTTGGTGTTCCGCTGGAGAAGGCTCCGGGCACATTCTCCCACACCATAAATCGAGGTCGTATATCGAGAGCTGCTCGGCCTCGTTGTCTATCTGCATCTCTCATCTCCTTTACGATTCGCACCTGTTCCATAAAAAGGCCGGAGCGTTCTCCGAAGATTCCGGCTCTCGCTCCGGCCACGGACAGATCCTGACAGGGAGAGCCGCCGCAGATGATATCCACCGGCGGCAGCTTTGCTCCGTCAAGCTTTGTAATGTCGCCCACATGAACCATATCGGGAAATCGAAGCCGAGTCACCTCGATCGGGAAGGCTTCGATCTCACTGGCCCACACAGGTACGATGCCGTTGTGAACCGCAGCCAGGGGAAAACCGCCAATCCCATCAAACAGGCTGCCCATTGTCAGAGTCTTCATTTGGCTACCGCCTGAACAACGGTCCTTGTGGTATTGACCGCAGCCTGGGCGGTATAGACTGCAGACATGATATTAGCTCTTGTGGTGGTATCCAGGCCAAAGGCGCCGGCAATACGGGGGATCTCGCCGGCGGACAGCATCAGGCCGAGGCCAAGAAGCGCATGGTCCTTGAATACCATGAGGCCGGCGATGAGAATGGTGGATTGCAGGAAAGCGGTCAGGCACAATCCGATGATCTGCTTGCACCATTGAATAAATCCATCCGTATAACCGCGTGGGACGCTGAACATATAGAGACTGCCTACTGCGATTTGAATGAGCAGAATGCCGCCGCGCTTTAGGTTTGCGAAGAAGACCTTTATCACGGCGTAGGCCATAAGAATGATGCAGAATAAAAGCATGATTGGGCTGGTGATGGAAGCAAAGCCGAAGTATGAGCCGGTGGTCATTCCAGTCAGCGAATCAATGCCGCTGAGTGAATCCACAATCTCGGTTGCCGCCTCGCCGATGGAGGTGCCATACCCTGTGATCCCCGCGGTGAGGCTTGCCTGCAATGTGACGGAAAGCTCATAGAGCCGAATCGGCACAACCGTAAACAGGCTCACCGCCATAAAGCCCTTGATGGCACACAGAGCGGTTTCTTTGAGGTTCCCTCTGCCGGAGGAATACTCGATGCCGCACTCAAAACAGGCCACCACAAGACCGGTCACATAGAGCGCCCAGGCCAGATAAGAGAAAAACAGTACAATGCTCTGCACCCAGCTCAGTTCGAACAGCTCGACGCCCATGTTGCCCATCTCGGCGAAAAAGTTTCCAAGAAAGCCCATGACCTGACCGTAGATCCAATCCACGATCTGACCGAGGATGGTGTCGGCAACAAAATCCCAAATAAACAATGGTTCGTTCACCTCTTTTCGGGGTGAGGCCGCACCAACTGCTTGGGATAAAAGGCCAGGGGCCGTACAGCTGGTACGGCCCCTGGGTCAGTTCTTTACATGGTCTGCTGCCACTGGGGGTCAGCGGTTTGGGCTTGCTCCTGAAACACCTCCAGATAATCCGATACCGCATCAGAGAGCTTTTGAAAGTCCCGTGCGTTGGGATGGTAGACATACCACTCCATTTTGCCGCCGTCATCCCAGATATAGGGCGAAATGCCGTTGCGGAAATTGGGATTGCCCACCTGCTTGCTGCCGAGAATGTCCTTAAAGTGGAGGACGAGGTTGTCGACATCACCCTCCGTCCGATTCAGGATAGTCAGGCGCAGGGCGTCATAATGGCTGGAAACGCCACAAGCGATAAACTGGATCTTTGCGCGGGTCATATCGTTCAGGCGTACATAGCAGGCTCTGCCCACGAAGGTGGCGTCAGGATGTTCACCTCCCACGATTTTTCGAAGCTCCTGCTCAAAATAGGTCATCATTTCACATCCTTACATCATCTGGATTTCGGTCGACTCCTGCTCTGACAACTTGAATGCCCTCAGCGCCGACTGGGATTCTTCAAACTCCTCTGCTGTGGGATCACATCCGTTTTCGACCGTATACTGGCTGATTTTCTCCAAAGGCCATCCCGCTTTCAACTTATTGGCTGCGCCCCGAAGCTCGAAGTAGTTAAAAGTAAATACCTCTCCATAGTTGAAGAGGTTTGTTGCGATGTCCTCGCCGTGGTGCTGCTTGATGAGCATCAGCTCCACATAAGCAGCGTCGAAAAAGTCCGATTCCGCTTCCACTTCCTCGTGATCCAGCTCTTGAGCGTATTGCACCCAGGTATCCACGGCACGGTCAGTCACAGCAGGAAGGAGGCTTTTGACCATGCTCTCAAAACGGACTCTCTGCATGGCTCAGATACCAATGATGCTCCAGAGATACATGGGAGCAGTGAGGGTGAACACGAGGCAGGCAAACAGGATGGCGGGAGCTGCCCACTCGAATTGGCCGGATTTTCTGTACTCGAAGTAGGCCGTGCCCAGCTTGGCGAAGAAGAATACGGCCAGAATCAGGTCGATGGCGGGAAACACCACATTGTCGACGACCGACTTAATCTGGGTGGATGCGGTGGACCAGGTGCTCTCGACGGCGCCGGCCACATCCCCGGTGCCTGCGGCAAAAGCTGTGGTCGCCATCAGGCAGGTCATTGCCAAGACCACAACCAGCATAACGATCAGGCGCTTATAGTTGAATTTACGCATAAATTCCCTCCGTTGTATGTTGTTAATTTGTGGGGGCGATATGCCAGTCCTCCCAAAGATCTCCGGAGATCCGGACGGAGTCCGTGAGGTTTAGCGACAGCATTCCTGCCGGTGTCCAGCAGTCCAGCAGCCAGGTGTACGGCGTATAGCTCCCATCGGGATACCATATCGGTGTGAAATGGGTCGGACGATTATAGGTGCTGTATGGATTGTCCTTGAAAGTGAAGGTGGAGCGTTTGCCGCTGATGCTTCGGTTCAGGAGCCTCCAAAAGCCCTCGTAGTTGAACTCCGGGAAATAGGTCACCGCATTCTGAGCCGCAGTAACTGCGGCGCTCTGTGTGGTGCTGACGCTGGCCGTAACGCTCTGCTGGATGCCGTATCCGCTCTTGAGCGTAGAGGAAGATGCCGTGGGCGACAGGCTGTCAGGCGTGATGACCATGGTTGCCGTCAGGCTGGCTGTGTAGGCGTTATAGTCAAATTCCCACCAGCCCTGATCCTCCCACCAGCCGTTGTCCACCCAGTGGTACCAGCGGTCCGTGTGGGATTTGCCCTCGCTGTCCGTCCACCGATCCGTGTGCCAGCACTTCTCCCAGTTTTCAACCCACACCCAATTCTCCTGCCACCAGGGAGACCAGATGCCCCAGGAGGCGGAGGTAACTTCTTCTTTCTCTGGGATATCCACGAGGGAGAAGGTATCGTTTCGGTCATCGGCCACGGGATTGGGCGGGTCGTTGCCGTCCAGATCCACAATGTTGGCGGTGATGGTGCTTTGCGCCGTGCCTCCGCCCAGCACCCTGACCTGAATGGTGCAGACACAGGGTTCATCGGGGGTGTGCCACTTTACCCAGACCAGCTGGCTGTCGCCGTCCGGATAATAGACATTGCTGACGGTATAGGTGCTGCCTTCGATCACAAACTGCACGGTGACCGGATTGTCCGGGTCTGACTGCCCGCCGGACACCTCCACCGAGGTGATAACATCGGTGTCCACCCGGTATTCGTAGTCAAACTCATCCACCTCCGGTTCCTCCACCTCATCGTTGAAGCGGACGATGCCGATCCCCAGCGAGGAAATGATCTGCTCATTGCTGACCTTGCTGGTGGTGCTGCCTGACCACGCGGGATACCCGAGGTCGGCTTCCTCCAGGAAGATAGCGAGCGGGAGATTCTGATGGGTCAGCGATCCCATCCAATAGCGCAGGTCACCGCTGACCACCTGGTCGTACAAAGCAGCTTCGGTGGCTGTCATTGCAAACTGCTGTCCGTCATAATTCAGGTATGCAATCGGCTCGATGATAATCTTGTAGTCGCCATTGATCAATGTATCGAAGTCCATGCCGACATAACCTGCCAGAGAACGAATGACCTGTTCATCCGTGAAGTAGCTTCGGATGGCCTCAATACTGGCCGAAGATGACCCCGAAGAAATGATTCTGGGTAAACTCTGGGAGGGATTTCGATAGGAATAACCGCCCACAACCGGCGATAGCGCCGCGCCTCCGTTATATGTGAGTTTGCAGACCTTCCCAAAGTGGATGATACCTGTAGAGGGCGTTTTGTTGGTGAGATCAACCGGCGTTGTCACGACAGCATGGCTTTCAGCGTTTATCACTGTAACTCTCACGCCGTCCATACCGGGATTCCAATAGCTCGAAGAATTGCCGCTGCCCATGTTGCCGCCACCGCCATCGATATTTCCCTCGCCGGTGGCGGCAAACGCAGGCATGGTCGTTCCCAGAAGAAGAGCGAGGGATAAAAAGAGTGCGAGAATTTTTCTCATGCAGGACTCCTTTCGGCAAAAAAAGGGCGCAGCCGCTTCCGACTGCGCCATGGGGATGTGGGGAGCTTACTCGCCACCCATAATCCCAATCTTATTCCCGTTTTCATACATATCATCCAGAGTGCCGCCCTGATTCTCACCGCTGTTTTCCACATAGCCGAAGCCGGGTACATAGACCTGACCGGAGCTGTTGGTGCTTCCCGCGGCAGGCTCCGTTTCGGTGGGAGTCACTGTGGGAGTCTCCTCATAGGTGGGCGGCACCTCATCCTCGGTCTTGCGCTCCTCCTCCGGCACATCCGTTCCGTCGTGGTCATCCGGCAGCGTGGTGGTGCCGGCAGGGGATTCCGGTTTTTCAGGGGATTCCGGCTTTACGGGATCTGCCTGGATGGTTTGCTCCAGACCGCTGGAGTCCGCGCCCTGGGCGGGATCGGTTTCGGATGCGTCCGGCGTTTCCACCTGGACATCCAGATCAGTCTGGCCGTTATTGTCGATATCCACATTGGGATCACCGCTCTGGGTGGGATCATCGGAAACCACACCGGAAGAAATGTCGGCATTGCCGCCGAACCGGACGGCGATCCCAACGGCCGCCGCAACGCAGAGCAGGCAGCAGACGGCGATGAGGACGATCCTCTTTGTCTTGTCTGTCATGGTGTATGCCTCCTTGGTGTATTTCTTGTTAATGGGACAATACCACATTTTTCTGTGGAAGTCTATTGAAAAGACCGGATGGATCAGAAGAGAGGCACATATTTGGCCTCCGTGTGCAAAGTCATGCTGGCGGCGGGCAAAAGATTCCCCAGAAACCGGACGGGCACCTCCAGATGGATCTCCACCAGTGCGGTATAGCCCTCGCTCTGGCCGGAACCGAGGCTGTTATTTTCCAGAACCACGGACAGGTCGGAGATGGTATATTCCACCTCGCCGTCCGAGATTTTCTGATACCCGCCCGCTGTATTTTCCAGACCGAGCGTTTCAGAGAGCTGGCCATACACATCGCCGGTGTCAATGCTCTCATCCCAGCGGCCTGTACCGTCCGGATACCAGCCTGCGGCGTATCCCTCACGGACGGCGTGGTACACATCGTCATAGTTGTCATTGACGGTGGAGATGACCGCCTGCTGCGCGGCCTCCTTTACGCCTTGGGCAATGATCCACAGCCGGCTGAACTCGGCAATGGCGCAGAACAGCATCAGCAATACCAGTACAATGGCAAGGATCATGGGGGTGCCCTCGCCGGAGCGGCGGCGAAAGACCTGCTTACATTTCAATGGTTTCACCAACTTTCATCGCGGGCGCACAGGCCCGATTATTCCGGCTTCTGGTGCGCGCACTGGGGGCAGCGGCACGCTGCTCACTTCCAATACACCTCCGACTTTCCTGTGGCGGAAGCCGTCAGCGTGATCGGGAACGAGCCAAATCCACCGAACAGGCCGATATCCGTTTCCAGCGTCAGGGTCACGGTGACCTCGTCGTTGAGCTGGATGCGTCCGGTGGTGGACCACCGGATGTCGGGGTCAAGCCCGGTGCTGTCGGTAAGCGCCGCCGCCCGGCGGGTGGTCTCCGTGCCAACCCGGCCGGCGATCTCCGCCTCGCGCACCAGCTCCACCGCATAGGTGTCCAGCTGCTGTTTGGTGATGTAGACCGGAAGCACACGAACCACCAGCGCCAGCACCAGCATGGCGCACACCACCAGAACGCATACATCGATATAGCCTTCGCCGGAGCGCCGTTTCAGTATTTTTTTCATGGCGACCTCCTTTAGAACAGGCTTCCCAGAGAATTGACGATCTGGTACACGATGATGACGATGTAGGTCATCATGAAGCACATGAGCATGATGAAGCTGAACACCCGGATCTTGGGCGGGATCTTGGCGGCCTTGGCCTTGAGGCGCTGCAGTTCCAATGCCTTCAGATCGTGGGACAGCATCTGGAAGTACATTCGCCCGTCGTCACCCCGCAGTATGCCGATGAGGCCGCGGACGATGTCCGAAATGATGGCGGAGCCCATTCTGGCCTCAAAGCGGATGAGCGCCGCTTCATAGGAGGAGGAACGCATATCCGCAGTCAGAACATCCAGCTCCCGACCGAAGTCAGATCCGGCGTGTTTCTTGTAGTTCTCCAGAATCCGCAGGACATCCCGGCTGGCTGCCAGCTCCTGATGGATGGTGGCGACGAACCGGGGCAGTTCGCCCTCGATCAGCTCCATTCTGGCCTTGACCAGCTCGTCAGCCCGGCGGCTCTCCTTGAACCAGGTCAGAACGGCCAGCACCACGATGAGGGGACTCAGGATGGGCAAGATCAGCAGGCACGGGATGATGCCGAGCAGGATGAGGCAGGGTTTCAAAATGGCGTAGGCCGTGTAGACCTGGGGCGTCATATCCAGCCCCGCCGCCGTGAGCTTGCTCTCCAGCCGGCGGTATTTGTATTCGTCCATTCGAATCAGCGGGGCCAGCTTCAGCGCCCAGCCGAGGATCAGCGCCTCCAGAGCTTTGACCAGGCTCCGCTCCCGCCGTCCGGCGGAAATGAGCGCCCGTTCCGTGGCCAGTCTGGGAATCTTCAGAAGGTCGGCGAGGACGAAATACAGTCCGGCGGCCAGCACGGTCCCGAACAGAAATAAAAGTGCGCCCATTTCCTCACCTCCGATACTCAATGGGCTGCGTCAGCTTCACCACGAAGGCAAAGGACACGAATACGGCTGCGATGCAGACGGCGATGACCATCTGGCCGGGAACGGTGTCTACCAGAGTGTGGTACCAATCGGTGTTGATGAACCGCACCAGCGGGATATTGATCAGCACCAGGATCGCCATGGTGACGAATTCCTTGCGGGGGCCGAAGACCAGATTTTCCAGCTCTCCGTTGACCACTCTCATGTCCGACAGCTTGCTGACGATGGGAGTCAGGGTGCTTTTCAGGCTGCGGTCTGTCTGGCACGCCATCACCGCTTCGCACCACTCCTGCCACACCTCATTGTCGATGGCGTATTTCAGGTCATGAAGTGCGGCGTCCATGTCCGGGTCAATGTGCTTGATGCGGGTGAGGAACCGCTGGAACACATCCTGCACGGGGTGGTGCAGGTAGCGGATATTTTCCTCTACGGCCTGCTGGAAGTTCTCTGTTCTCAGGTAGGCGGTGGTGATGACCGACAGCGCCGTTTCCAGCTCTGCGGCCACATCCTTTTTAAAGCCTCCGGCTGTCAGCTTGACATACCAGAACGGCGCCAGCATAAAGCCGACGGCCAGCACAGGGACAAGAAAAGCATTCCCGGCGAGAATGGCAATGCAGGCGCCCAGGGCAAACAGCACCAGGGATGCCATGCACACCATGGGGAACTTCCCCTCACGCCCGGATGCGGCCAGCACCGCCTGCGCCTCCGTGATCTCCCGGCGGAGGAAGCCGGCCTTTTTTCGCTTGGTCGTCTCGTTGATATCCGCCCGGATGCTGCCGCGGGCGGAAGTCAGCCGGGAGAAGATGCTGTCGCTCATTTCTGCGGGTGAGATCCCCAGCACCATAAAAAGCCCGGCGATCATGCCGATACAGGCGATCAGTTGGATCATTGTCATGCAGTTTCCTCCTTCCTCTGGATAAACTGCTCCAGCTCACCGCGGGGCATACCGTTTTCGATAAAGCGGCGCTGCAGGCTCTCGGACATCTCCTCGCACTTCTGGTGGTGTCCCTCAATGATGAACCGGTCGCCCTCCAGACGGTTTTCGGTGATATTGTACTCGTAGAGCTTGTGGAGCCGGCGGCTCCCATCCGGCAGGATCTCACATTCGGAGATGTTGGTGATGCGGCGCTCCTTGTTCTCCAGCTGGCGGCAGTAGACCACAATGGGATATGCCTCAGTGACATAGCCCATGAGCGTATCGTCGGGGGTGTCCACGGCCCGCTTGCACAGGGATACCATGCGGCGATAGGTGCCCTCGCTGGAGCTGGAGTGGATGGTGGTGAGAACGGCCACGCCCACGCGGGCGGCCTCCTGGGCGGCATTGGCCTCCGGTCCGCGCATCTCACCCACGGCGATGATGTCGGGATTAAAGCGAAGGGCGATGTCCAGCAGCGCAATCTGGTCGATGCGCTGCCGCTCATTCTCACTGTCGCGGGTCTGGGTGTGGACGACGGAGTTGACCACCCTGCCGTTCTGCTCCCGGATGAGCTGAAGCTCACGGGAGCCGTCCTCGATGGTGAAGATCCGCTTGCGGTCAGGGATGGTGGACAGGAGCCAGCCCGCCACCGTGGTCTTGCCGGAGCTGGTTGCGCCTGCCACACAGATGGAGACGCCGTAGCGCAGGCAGGCGGACAGGAAATCCAGCATTTCCTCCGTGGCGGTGCCGCTGCCCACAAAGTCCTCCTTGGTCAGATTCTTGGGGTTGACGATTCGGATGGAGGCCGCGACGCCCGCGTCCTCGTCCAGCACCGGGGTCTTGATGACCGAAACACGGATGTTTTTGGCCAGACGGGAGGTAATGATGGGGCTGGCATTGTCCAGCACCTTGCCGGAGTTCTGGAGCATACGGCGGATGACATTGGCCGCATGGTCCGGGGAGTCGAAGTGTTCCTCCAGCTTGACGGTTCGGCCGTCGGAATACTGGATCTCGATGTCGCGCCAGGAATTGATGTCGATCTCCTCGATGCCGTCGGCGAAGATGTACTTGGTCAGAAACCCATACTCGGCCATCTCTGTATACAGGGCGTCCACCAGTTCGCTCTGAGTCATGCCGTCCACGGCCATGTGGTTATCCTGCAAATAGCGGGCGATCCGGCGCTTCATCTGCTCCTTGGCCTCGTCGCCGCCCTCCGTGATCAGGGTGGCATAGGTGCCGGAGAGGTAGGACTGCACCTGGCTGAGAACCTCCGCGAAGGGCATCCCCTTGTTCTGGGGAGCGAAGAAAACATCGCTCGCTTTGGGTGCGACCTTGGTTTCCGCAAAAATAGCCCTTCCGGTATTTTCCTCAAAGGAGATGTCATGCACCCCGGCCTGCTCCTGCCTGGCCTCCGCCGGGGCGGCGGACGGGGCCGCGGCGAACAACGAATTGCTTCTTCTGTCGCCAAGCATCAGAACACCTCCTTGCAGATTTTCTCGATCTCCCGGCGGAACGCCTTGCTGTCTTTCATGGAAAGATCATTCAGGAGCGTACCCTCCAGATACTGCTCCTCCAGCTCCTGGGAGTGCGGGAGCTGGAAAGCGACGCTCCCAAGTACCTGACCGATGCGGTCCGCCGCCTGGAGGGGCTTGATATTGGATGCCGCCTTATACTGCTTGTCCTCATCCCAGTGCAGTTCCCGAAGGAGCGGGAGCTGGCTGGACAGGTAGCCGATGGATTTCAGGTCGCAGTTGGCCAGCCGGAGGACGCTGTCGGCCTCCATGAGCGCCACGGCGGAGAGAATGTCATTGGCGATATAGCTGGAGCAGTCGATGACCACATAGGGGGCGATCTCACGCAGGCCGCGGATGAGCTCCTCTGCCTGCTGCTTGGTGCAGGCCGCATAGGTGTACTCGTTTTCCCCCTTGCGCAGCCCCAGCATGGTCAGGTAGGACAGCTTCTTGTGGGTGGTCAGGTTGTGCTTGATGAGATTCACGGAGATCCGCTGGGCGGCGAAGATGCTGCCCAGGGATTTGTCGCACTCCAGTTCAGAGGGCGGACAGATGCAGGGCATCATAGGGGCGGTCATATCGCAGAGCAGAAGCGCCACATTTTTCTTCTGGGAGGCCAGATGCTTTGCGATCTTTACCGCAGTCACAGTTTTGCCGCAGCCGGGGCTTCCCCAGACGGCCAGGACTCCACCGCCGGATTCCTGGGTGATTTCCAACTCCTCCGGCTCCGTGCTGCGGTGAAAGAGGCTTCCTTTCATGAAGTTCATTCCGCAGCCGCCTCGCTCTCTGCGGCAGGATCGGCGCCCTCGCTTTCCCCGGTTTCGGTATTCTCAGTCGCCTCGGCAGTCTCCTCGGCTTCCGGCTCGGCGTACAGCTCCTCGATCAGAGCGTCCTGCGCCTCGATGAATGCGGAAGCGTTCTCGGCGGTCCCACGATAAACCAGCGCCAGATGCAGCTCGCTTTCCTGTTCCAGCCCGGCCAGAACCTTGGCTTGCTCGGTGGTCACCAGCAGGGTGACGGTGGAGGGCAGCTCTTTCTCATCTCCAACGGCCTCGCCGGTGTTGGCGTCATAGCCGGAGGAAGCGGTAACGGAAATGACCTCAACATACTGCAGCTCGGGCGGGATCACGGTTTCGCCCATGCCCTGATAGTCGGCCACGAGGACGGAAACGATGTCGCCGCTCTCCAGCTTGCCGGAAAGGCCGGTGGCGAAGCTCTTGATGGTGACCGAGATGGCGTATTTACTTCCGTCCAGACTGTACAGATAGGCATTTTCGGCAGCGGGTTTGTTGGAGAGCTTGCTGGCCAGAATGTAATCGCCCACCTTCAGGTCGGCGGTGGCATACTTGCCGATGACCTCGTCTTTTTCTGTCATGATGCCGGACGGCAGGTTATAGGCGCCCACCTCCACGGTCTGTACCATCTCGGCGGTGATCTCGTCACCCTCCTTGATGTCGGCGGTGACGCGGACGATCTCAGCCTTCTCGCTGGCGCTGCGGCTGAACAGAGGCGTCACCCCGAAGCAGATGACGAGCGCCAGGAGGATACACAGCACACCGATCACGGTGCGGTTACGGAAAATCTTCATATAAGCCTCCTTATAAGAAATATGCGGGGATAAATCCTGCGGCAATGAACGGGACCAGTGGGCAGGTGAACCGGGTGGGGCGTTGGGAGAGCTTCAGGACAAGACTTTTTCCAAGCACAAACAGGGCGTAGCAAAAGGCGAACAGCGTAAGCCCCGCGAGAGTGCGGGAAAGGCCCAGCACAAACCCCGCTGACGCCGCAATCACCGTATCCCCGGCTCCGTTTTTCCCAAACCCTGCCCCCAGATAGAAGGGCAGCCCTCCCGCAAGCGCCCCCAAAAAGGAGGCGGGGCTGATGGTGATCAGCCCCGCCAGCACGAGCGCCACACAGACCCGGTCATCCACCAGGCGGTGCCGGACATCATAGATCGAAGCGCCCATCAGGCAGCCGCAGAAGGCCAGCGCCTGTGCCCAGTGCATCAGCCGGCGTAGTCGAACATCTCCTGGATGCGCTGAGTCACGGTGGGCATGACCGTGTCGTTCAGCACAGCGTACAGGCCGGCCAGCACCAGGGCGCCCAGAACGACGGCGATCAGCACTTTGACGGCGGTATCGATATAGCCCTCGCCGGCGTTGCCGCAGACGGCGCGGCGGTGGAAGGCGGCGATGGAAGTCTGGCAGTTGATGGCGGCGGACTTGGCGGACTTGGCGATATTCTTGAACATCTTCTTCATAAGGTACATTCCTCCTGTAAGTAAAAATGATTTTTGGTAGTGTGTTGGCTGGAAAGAGATCGTTGGACGCACTTGGGGAGGCCCCCGGCCTCGGCTGGGCAAAGGAAAATCCGGGCGGCTATCCTCCCAGACTACATAGTCATTTCGTGGCATTCGTTCTGCTCCTGATGCTGGTCGAACTGGATGGGACGGAATCCAACGCGGTCGCAGTAGAAGAACTCGCTGCCGGAATCATCGTACAGCTCCACCACATCGGACAGAGCCATCCGGTAGCCCTGATATCCGGGAGGCGGGCTGTCCCGGCAGATGGCGTAGATCTGCTCCAAATCGTTGGTACCCAGATCGCCGTCAAAGACCTGCGTATAATTGTCTGCGTCCGGTTCTCCGAACCGCTTTATCAGATCCTCATATCCGATAAAGCGCATGGTGACATCCACGCCTTTCCGGAGCTGCCAGATGCGGCAGCCTTTTTGCGGCTGCCCCAGCTCCTCGCCGGGCGCCTCTCCGGCTGCAAGGCGGTCAAATACGCCTTCCTTCCACTGAGGCGTCAGATTCAGCCGGGCCAGGTAGTGGGACAGCTCATCCGTCTGGAACATCTCGTCCACAACAGCGGCGTCATCCTTCACATAGCCCACCATGTTGCCATAGAAGATCAGGCGGTTTCGATTGTCTATTGTGAAGCGGACCAAAATCACATCACCTCCCTTCCGGGCGAGCGGCTCACATCTGCTGGCTCATGGTCTGGTCGGGAGCGTCGCCTTTCTGCTCCTGCTGCTCCTGGAGCTTCTGCTCGTAGGCGTCGTTGACGGCGTCCACCAGAGCGTTCCGGGCTTCGGCGGTGATGGCATGGAAGGTGTCGTTGTACTTGGTCTCACCGTTTTTCTTGTAGGAGTCCTGGGGCATGGAGATGAAACGGCCCTTGTCCGACTCGATGACCCGGATGCCGTGGACGGCAAAGGCACCGCCGATGGTGGCGCTGGCAAAGGCTTTGGTCTTGAAATCTCCGTCCATCAGACGGTCGATCCGCGCCTCCACCTGGGGCGTGGTGGCTTCCTGCTGTTTCTTCTTGGTTGTTGCCATGGTAATCAAGCTCCTTTCACTCACATGGTTGGGGTGGTCATATCGGGAGATTCGGCGGGATCTTCCTGCCGGATCTGCTTCAGGCTTTCTCTGGCCCAGTCGGGCAGATGCTCCTCCCGGAGAATGCCGATGAAGTCGCTGCGGTTCCACCGGGTCTGCTCTCCGTCGCCGAGGCAGGTGGCATATACCGCTCGGCCCGCGGCGTTGGGGGCGCAGCCAAACCCGCCGGTCGCCAGCCAGAGCTGGTTTTCGGGAGCCCAATAGGACTCCTTCAAAGTCATGGGACTCATGACCAATACCTTGCCTTCCAGCTCCTGCCCGGTCATATCGTCACAGTGGGAGCGCGTAAACATCCCAAGCGCATCCTGGGCTTCCCGAAACTCATTCACGAAGATGTCCAGAACACCGGCGTGACTTTCTACCATAAACTCATGGTTCCGGTCGCTGGGAGGGATGAAGGCTGCGGCGGCCCATTCCTTGTTCCGGCGGCTGAAGCGTCCATCCTCCGGCTTCAGCTGAATGGTGGCGGCCAGCACCCATCCCACACGCTTGAAGCCAAAGTCCTCGATGACGCCCCTGGCGCAGTCGTGGCTCAGGTGCATCCCGTCAAAGCCCCTGCGGATGGCCTCCTCGATGGCCTGCTTACAGGCGATGTTCTCCAGATGGCTTGCACGCCAAAGGGCCAGTTCGTTCTGCCGCCTGGCCTCGGAAACAGAGCCGAGATAGAGATAAGCGTGATCCTTAGTCATCGCCCTCGTCCTCATCCGGCTCCATGACTGCCTTGACCAGCTTCTCAAAACCGGCTCTGTCGATGCCGAGCTGTTCCAGGCTCTTGTCCAGCTCGGCCGCCCACTTGGTCTTGCGGTCATCGGACACCACCAGAACAGCGCCGTCCACGCTGACCACACAGAGGTTGTCGTGCAGGATGCCGGCATCCGCAAAGGCCTCCGCAGGAATGGGCAGCATATCCTCGCCGCAGCCAGAACAACCGCCGCACGGGTCCGCATCGCCCTCCTGATCCTCCCATCCGGCCATCATATCCGCCCACAGGCTGTTGGTCAGCCGAATCAGCGCCATCATAGCGGCGGCTTTCTCCACCGGCTCCATCTCCTGCTTGAGCAGGACAATGGCGTTTTCCAGGGTATGCATCTCCAGCGTTTCCTCCTGCTCCAGACCACTCAGGGTGAGGGCCGCAGGCTGAATGACAGCCTTGCCGTCGTTGGTGTACTTGATAAAGGTCATCTTCATTCCTCCGTTTTATCAGATTTTGTTTTCGGTTCGTGGATCAGCGTGTAGCGCCCGTCGTCTTCCTCCGCAGCTGACAGATTGAAAATGCTGAGCTGCCAATGCCTTGCGGAGTTATAGAGGCGGGGATCGTAGTTGGTGATGACGATCTCCTCGTATTCACTTCCGGCCTTCTGAGACATGCTGTTGGGGCGTGTGGTGTAGAAGATGTAAAACTCCTTGTACAGATCTACGATGAAGGGGCAGTAGTTGTAGGAAACCATTACAAACCCCTGGCACTCCAGAAGCGCATCGTGGAGGCGCTGGTGGTCTTCCTTGGGAAAGACCACCGCATAGCAGTCCTCCGCATCGTAGTAAGGCGGGTCACAGTAGAAGAATGCGTCTTCCCGGTCATATTGGCGGATGAGGTCGACGCAGTCCTTGTTCTCCACCACAACATCGGCCAGCCTGCGGGAACACTCCCAGACCAGATGGAAAAAGCGGCGGATGTCGCAGGATTTTCCAGCAAAGGATTTTGCGCCGCCGCTGAAGCTGTACCGGATGAGCTTGAAATAGTCGGCGGCTCGCCGCACATCTCCGCGAGGCGCCCGTTCCAGCATCATCCTTCGGATGGTTTTGGCATCCGGCGGTTCCAGATACCGCTGAGTCAGCTCCATCTCCTCGTCCAGATAGTCATCGGTGAATTCCTCGCGGGAGAAGAACTTATACAGCACATTGAAGTCATCACGGGTGTTCAGCGGCAGAAAGCCAAGCTCCAAAAGGAGCGCCATAGTTCTGTTTTTGACACAGCAGAACAGATTGGTCAGGTCGCCGTTGAAATCGTTATAAACCTCCATGCATCCCTGCTGGATCGGGCGGCTCAATGTCACTGTCCCGCTGCCGCCGAACACATCGATAAACCGGGAATAGCGCGAGGGGGACAGCTTATGGATCAGCCAGAGCAGCTTGCTTTTGCCTCCCACCCAGGGGATGAAGCTTTTCAAGCGGTATCACCTCCATCCAGGGGGAGGGATATCTGGCCGCTGTCGGTAAATTGCTCCAACGCTTTGGTGAGGCCGCGCTCCGCATGGGCGATCTTCTTGATCCTGCTTCGAAGCTGCCGGATCGTCCTCCGCAGTTCCTCCTCGGTGTCGGCGTAATAATAGCCGGAATCAGAGCTGCAAATGGGGATGCCATCCCCGCGCAGGCAGTTGATCGTGCGGCGAAGATCAGGTCCGCGAATCTGAAAAGCGGCCTCCAGCTCACGGCTGGGGACGACTCTCAGCTCTCCGCGGTGATACTCCTTCAGGTGCTTGGCGATAAGGTTGTCAGTCGTCATGAAGACTCCTTTCCGGGACAGTTACCCGGAAAGAGCGCAAAAAAAGCAGGGGCCGTCAGTCCCTTTCGGGTAACGGCCCCTAAAACCAGCTTAATGCATTGTCATCCCCGCCTCCTCCGGGGTACTGCGTTCATATATGAATTCCTTGTCATTTCGCGCAATATACGCACTTTTATCGTTGGTCAAGGTATATCCTTCGCTCTCCAGCAAATCGGCGGCGTAGGCATCCAGGTCGATATAACCGGAGTCGATCAGCTCTGGCGATACGCCGCTCTCCCGCAGCCTTGCTTTGCCGAAGTCCTTCAGATTATTGCGTGACACCCACTCATAGCAGTGAAGATTCTGGGAGATATCAAGGGCAAACCGAAGGCTTCGACAGCCCTCGTATTCCAGCGCCGCGAAAAACTTTTCCATAAAGTTTGGCATTCCCTGACCCTGCTCATCCAAAACATACCCCAGGTCATCACCATCGTTGACCAGTTCGACGGGGTCAGAATACTGCGCCATGATATTGCCCGCTTCCGGCAGACTACAAATAGCATTCAGCAGAACACAGCTCTCCAGACTCCGCACTTTCAGCGTATCCAGAACCACGGCAACTTCATCCGGTCTGCCACCGTTGATGCGGGAGCAATCCGGCAGGCGCAACCATACACCTTCCGGAACTGACGGTGAGGCAAGTTTTACCATGAGACTCCAATCGTTGTCTTCGGGGATAGTATCGTTTTGATTCGCGTAATGCTGCGTTGCCGGCGCAGAGGGATAAACCACGAAGCAATTTCCGATGAACAATCCGGGATGCTTGTCCTCGTACAGCCATCCAAACTGCTCAAAGTCCACATAGGGGAACGCATTGTCCGGCAGCTTTGCCTCATGCCGAAGATAGAATTCACCTAATTCGCGGTAGCTTCCAGCGGGAAAGCAGACCTCATAGTCCCCTATGGTGAGCAGTTGATTGATGGCTTCCGCCATGGAGGCGGGCTGCCTGCCGATGATGATGGCGCTGACGATGTATTTTTCTTTCTCACTCAGAAAGGTCAGGCGGCGTTCAAGCCATGACCGTTCACGATCTGTACCAGGGAGCGACGTCAGCTCTGCGAAATCAGTCATCACATCATCTCCATTCCGGCATTCTCTGCCTGTGTTTCTTCACTGCGGATCGGTTCGCCATCTCTGCGCTGGATCAGCCCGTAGGGGGTAAGCAGAGCGTTGTGTGCTGCCATGACATCCTGACCATAGTTGTAGAGGACGACGTGCTTCTGCAGAATGGACCGGGAATGCTCGTCCACAATGAAGCGAAGCTCCTCTACGGCCACCTCCTCGGGGTTTCGCTGATCAGGCTCGAGCAGGTAGTCATCCAGATTTTCCGCAATCTGGACAGCGGCAGCAATATCGTGACAATCCGCCGCAAGGATAACTGCCTTGAATTTGGAAAGTTCTCCTTGTGCGCTCAGCTCCTTGAAGCATTTGGCCAACTCGTTCAGTCCATGGATATCGTTGCAGTCCGTGTTTTCCAGAAGCGCAGGCATCGCGCTGTCCTCCACCCGGAAGACCATTTCCGACCAGAAGGCGCCTCCGCAAGCCTCCAGCACGGCATCCAGCCGTTCCTGTGTGGCGGGCAGATCCAGGTACATCATGTTATCCGGCTGCTCATTGGAGTGGAAGGGATACCTGCCGACCATCAGGCGGATGCCGTATTCCGGCGCTTCGGGAATCAAGGCCAGGCTGTCATATACCTGCTTCAGCTCGGTGTGCTGCGTGACATAACCGCCGCTTGCGAAAACGCCGCCCTCCTCAAACCTGGCTTTTCTTCCGAGCATCTCAAAGTCAAGATACTCGAAGATGGAATCCGGAACTTTTTCCAGAGCAGGGATGAAATCGTTCTCCGCATAGAACCTGCCGAGCTGCTCGTCCGTCGTGGCGTTGACCACATGGCAGCAGTCTGCGCTGTAGGCCAGGTCGATCATGGTGGCAACGCTGATGGGACCGTATTTTTTTGCCACCTCCATGTTGAACAGCCCTTCGAAGGCAGTTCTTTCTCTGCCGTTCATCTGTCCCAGGCAGGTTGCCAGCGCATTGAGCTGATACAGATCGCATTCATGGGTCAGATGGACATGGAGGAACTGAAAACCATGGTGTTCAAGGAATTCCCACCTCGGCTTGTCGCCCAATGTCATTTGGAGCTTGTCCAGTGCGTCCGAAAGGCCATAGTAGGTAGCCGGAAGCTCCAGCTCACACCACCGATCCGTTTTCTCTCCGAACAGCTCCACGCGGAACACTTCATTCAAGGGTCATCCCTCCCATCTGGGGCCTGTAGTCCTCCTCATATTTGGCGGGGTCGGCACCGGGGACATCCCAGCCACACATACTGCCCACTTCCATAGCCTGGCGCTGGATGGGGCTGACTCCCAGCTTTTCATTCATCGTATCCGCCAGCTCCACATTCTGCTCCTTGTCGCCGGTGTCCCAATCGGAGGGGTAGTAGCCGGACTCGCCCCGGCGGATACAGATGAGGTCACCGGTGGACTTGAGAGTCGAGAAGCACATCTCCGGCAGCCCCTCCGCCACTCTGGGCGCGAAGCGTTCCGCCTCGGTCTGGATGTCCCAATCATCCTCCACGCTCCACAGATGGACATACAGCTCATCGTCGCCGGCGCAGATCTCCCGCTGTTCGAAGCCCTCGCCCCAGCCATCCGACGCCTGTCCGGAGATATACTCTTTCAGGGTGGTCAGTTCCTCCGGGGTGAGGGTGCCAACCACGCGGCACTCGGCAACACCCCAGAGTTGGCCGTTCCGATCCTCGACGGTGAACACGGCGGATTTGACCTTCTGGTTGACGCTGTCATCCTCGCCATACCAGTGCATGATGCCGCTCTCGGATTCTTCCGGCATCCGGTTGTTGATCAGAGCTCTGAGGATCTCGCCTTCATAGGCCCGCAGCGATCTTCCGTCCAGCAGAGTACTGTCATCCTCCATCTCCCCATACTCGTTGCGGATGTAGAGATCTGCGGTCAGAGGCATATACAGCTTCAGCGTGGTGGGCTCGGGCGGCAGGACAGAGAAGCTGTCCTCTCCGATGGTCAGCGCCAGGGTTCTGCCATTGTCCCATATCATGTGGAACTGCCCGGCGTCGTCGATGTGGTCCAGAGTCCCCGTACTGCCCGGCTCCAGCGGGGCATAGGGGTCTTTCATCTCTCTGAGCTTGATCCTTGAGCCTGCGGGAAACTGCTCTCGGAGAAAGCTCAACCATTCTTTGGGTACAGACATTTACATTCCTCCCATCTTCATACCCTGGCCAGAGCTATTTTCATAGTCCGTCAGGGATTGCGGATTTTCTTCGCCATACAGGTCGAAAAGGATATCGTCCACCTGCTTGCGAACAACCGGGTCATCCGTCAGCGTCTCATAGCGGAAGCCCGTGACCGAATGCTGAGGCAGTTCCTTCTGGATGCACCGGAGATATTCCTGTGCGTCGGTGTAGTCCATCCGGCTGCCATCGGCGAAGGTGACCCGGCCCACAGGCTTTGCCTGCTGGGCCATCTGCTGCTGGCGCAGGTCGTAGCAGTAGAGATACCCCTGGTAGTCGCCAGGGGAAGGGGTGCAGCGGAGGCAGTAGCGGTAATGCTCGGTGTCCACGACATAGCCATAGCACCGGCCGTCTTCGGTGATCTCACCTCCATTCCGGTAGCAGTAGCTTCTCATCGAGGCCAGATCCTTGAGCGGCCCATCAGCCCGAAGCACATCCACGACTTCCTGAAGCTCACCCTTGAATTCCTCGGTGTTGAACTGGTCATCGTTGTGGGGCCACCAGGTGTGGTAGAATCCTTTTCCGGAAGATCCAAAGTCCATCCGGACATGGCCGACCGTGCCCAGCCTCTCGTCGGCGGTCTCATCGAGTTCCGAATAGAAGAGGCCCGCTTCCTCGAGAGAAGCGGGCCTGATGTGAATCGGTGTATTTACTTTTACATTCTGCTTCATGGTATTCACCTCCGTATCCGTACAGGAGTGGTAAATTTGCCAATCAGGATGTCCCATCCTCCCCAGGGTTACTCGCTGGAATGCGATGGAGATGTCATCATCGTTGTAATATCCATGATGGAAATCCGATGCGTTGATGACATCTTCCTTAATATCTGCGGCAAATCTTTCATCAAGGCTGGAGAAATATGTCCCAAAAGTCTTGTGAAGATATGCTTTGATGTCACTCTCCAACTGTTCCGATAAAGAAATGGTCATTTGCTTCACCTCCTCATGCGGAACAATACCACAGGTCAGCGGAAATAGCTATGACCAAAAGGCGTCCTGCCGGAGAAGTGGAGATAGCCAGCGACAGCGGCTCCCAGTGCTGCCAGAGATGCTACTGTGATCATGATTTTCTTCTTCATTTACATTCCTCCCAATCATCGGATCATGTCGTTCAGGTCATTTGCATATCAAATCCCGGCTCCGGGGACTCCATGATCTGTTCCAAGTGCCGCGGGTCTACGATGACCTCGCTTTCATTCCTGCCTGTGAACAGAGCCAGGATGTGTTCCTTCCGAATCTGCGCTTCATACACCGTTCCCTCCTCACCAAAGCGGTGGGCGAACCAGTCCGCCGTTTTCCGGTCCAGTGTCCAGGACAACGCACTGATATTTTTGGCGTTGTAGGGGGTAACGCCCCGATAGACCGTCACCGTATCCTCCAGCGCCTGGTGTGCGGCGCGCTCCTCCTCGTCCATCAGGAACTCCGGAGGGACGGATCGGAACAAGGCCACCAGTTCTCGTTTGCTCACATTGCAGTCCTGATTGGGGCATTCCTCCTGGGTCCAGGCGGTGGATAAGAGCTGTCCCAGATCCTTCTCTGAGAGAGCGGAGGCGGCAAATTTGATAAAAGTCAGATAATAGGGCGGGTTGAGCAGTACGAAGATCTGATGGACATTTTCGGCGCTGTCGATCTGCTCTCCAACCTTTCTGCGCCACCTTGTGCAGTCATCCGAATTGTTGATCAGGTCGACCATGGAGAGGCTCCCATCCTCATTCCGAAGTGCGGAAATCCCAGAAGATGTGAAAGGGTGGCTGACGATCACCGGGGAGAGGGCCGTTTCCTGGATCTGCACATCGAGGAGGGTGTGCGCCACCAGCTTTACGCGGAGCAGATCGGTTTCACGGGGCATTAGGAAAGGCCTCCCATCTCCATCGCCTGGGTTTCCTCAGCGAAGGGGCTGCTGCATCGGCGGATCAGGCCAAACTCGGTTCGCCGGACTCCTTCCTCCGCCATAGTGTCCTCACCCAGCTTCTCAAAATCCATATATCCGTCGATGGTATCAATCAGCTCGTCATCAGCACCGATGCGCCGAAGGACTGCTTGCCCGTATTCGTAAGTGTCCTCCGGAATGCGCTCATAGTCGTCCAGATTCATGGCACAGCGGAGAGCCTCCTGCATAGTCCCCGGCTGCTCCACAGAAAGAACCGACAGATATTTCAGCAGTTCATCATCTTCACACTGCATCCCCTCAATGGCCCAAGCCAATTCGTTTGCATCTGCCACGCAGACCCCTGTGGTGGGAATGTGCTCGTCCATATAGGGAACGGAAAACAACACCTTGGTTACGGCTGCCTCTGCAAAACAATCAATTCCCAGTGTTCTTTTTACTCGCTCCAATTCTTCCTTCGTTGCCGGAAGGCAGACACTCACTTGCGCTTGGGAAGAGGAGAGGTCAAGCTGGATCTTCGATTTTTTCTCTCTGACAAGCTCATCATCCTGCTTGCGGAGCACATAGCCCGCATAGGTATAGGCGCCGCCATGCTCGGCATAGTATTCTGCGCCGATTTTCGCGAAGTCCAGGTAGGGCCAGGCCGCTTCGGGGAATCTGGGGTCACCTTGAATCTGACCGGCAACAGCGACATATCGGCCAAGCGTCACATCCGAGTTTACATTAGGGATGAGAATGTAGTCCGACACCTGTTCCGCCACACGAATCATATCGTTCAGATCATTGATGCTGTTGCCATCCAAGGCGCCGGCATAGATGTTCCGTTCGCGGGAGTCCATTTTGGCAATGATGCTCGAAAGCTGATTCAGCTGTGCAAGCTGCATTCTGGAATCAGGATCGAGTCCGCCGAGGTACGACGGCAGATTAGCGATCACGCTTTTGATCTCGACGATCTCTGTTTTTCCTGCTCTGCTGGCCTCATCAAGCTGGCTGCCCGCTTCTGTCATGGCGTCATGAGAGGCGGGCAAATTGAGCGGGACAATGACAGGACTCCCACTTCGTTTCATGAAAAGTTGGATCATGTCATTCCTCCCATCTGAACCCCCTGTTCCCGCTGGCACTGATCCACCGGATCTTCTGCCATCAGTTCCTCCAGATCTACTGTGCCAACATAGGCGATGTAGCCTCGGTCGGTAAACACGCCCGACTGATAGTCCATGTGCTGCAGGCCATACCGCTCGTAGTCATAAAACTCGTCCAGATTGGGGTCATACTCAAAATGGCCGGATTTCTGGATCATGTATTTCCCGTACTCCGCGGGGGTGTGCGCACCGGGGGCGAATTCAAACAGATCCATGTTTTCCGCCAGACGGCGGATCTGGCTGGCGTTTTCCGGCTTGGCCATGCTTACTGCTGCCCCCAGCTTCTTGCGGTCATGAATCGAAAACTTCTCCACAACCAGCGCCAGCTCATTGAGTTCGTGGATGTTATCGCACTGGAAGTCCAGTGCTACATCCACTTCCTCTGGGAATGAACTGTCAGCTATAAAGAGGCGCATATCCTTTGGGTCAGCAATGCCGGAACGCTGCATGGCGCGCTCAATTTGTCCTTTTGATGCAGGGAGATAGATCCAGGTCACATTCCTGCTGTTCTCCGGCTCCCACCGGGAGGATATCCCGACAGCAGTCATATCGGCCTCATAGTGGTAGCAGGGCAGATGTTTTCCATCATAGAGCTGTGAAAGCTGCATGCCGTTGTCATAGACCACTCCGTAGCGGGTGATAGTCCCCTCATTGTCCTCAATCAACAGGACAGCGGTTTCCACTCCGTCCAGCTGTTCCAGTTCTTCCATGCTGGCACACCCGCCATGGATGTTCATGTAGTGATCACGGCCAACCTCTTTCAAATTTGTGAAGTCCGTGATCACCGTCGCCTGCTGGCAGCAGAAGGTCAGGTTGATGAGATCCTTCATGCTGGTGAGATTCAGCTTTTCAGCCATCGCCTGAAATTGCGAAAACTCGCCCACAGTAAAGCTGTCCAGCCGCTTTGCCAGATAGTCCAACTCATCAAGGTTGACCTTGGTGCATACCAGCCGATTCAGCACAGGCCAGGCACTGTCGAGCGAGTCCAAGCGGCAGTCGGCTTCAGAGGCATCGCCGATCTCCAGTGCCTCCAACAGCGCAACGCAGTGGTCGTATTGATTTCTGGGAATAGGAAGAGGAATCGTCGCAACACCGTATTCCGGGTGGTCGGCGTTGCTCAGAACTGCTTCCATCATCACATTGCATCACCTTACTTTCCTTCAAAATTCAAAATCACATCTCCGTACTTGGCCAGAAGCAGAGCGCAGACAATCAGGTGGAACGCCTCATCTGTGACCAATTCGGGGGATGCGAGATCGGCAAGAGTAATATTGTGGCTGCCGGTGGAGATGGCTTTGGCTGCCTGGTAAACACTGTACAGTTCCGGCTGGATGCCGGAAAGCTGGACGGACTGGAAGTCAAATCCGCGGGCATCAAACTTGCAGATCATCCTGCGCCAGATATCCTCATACGCCGTGAGGAGAAACAGCGCGGCCAGATTACGGCCTGACATTCGATAGCAGCGCGCACGCCAGTGCTGCCAACGCTCCCGATGACTGTCGCTCAGGAAAAATCCAATGGAGCAGCCATTGAAACTTCTCTCTAAGCGGGCCTGAAGCTGCACTCCCGCTTCAGGGAAGAAGCAATCCCTGACAAATTCGTTGAGATCAATCGCACCGGCCACGATCCGTTCATCCAGACAGACGCACTGCTCCAACGGGCAGGGATGATTGCGTCTGAAGTTCATGCAGTATGGGCACTCCATGTCATCTCTGCTATATTGGAAACCGGGAGAGTATCGGCCATGGCCCCTGGGCTTGAAATAGGGCGGGGTCATCATCTGCTGTTCCATCTGGCACAGCGGTGTATCCCGCATGAAGTAGCGTGTCATTGGTGGTGTGCTCCTTTCAGTAAAGCAAAAAAGCGCCGGAGTCTTATTTCTAAAACTCCGGCGCTTGAATATTACATGATCGGTTCCTGGTTGTAGGGTTCCATGGGGTGCTGCTCCTGCTCCCTTATGCGATCCAGGGCATCGGGAGCTGCAATGGCAATCTGCTCCTGAACGCCCCGGATGCACTTTTCCTGCTCGGCAGTCAAATCAAAACCAGCGTCTAAGGTGTCAGAGCAGCACCGGTAGATTTCGATAAGCTGCTCCTGATTGAAGATCTGCTGTTTGGAAATGAGGCCGGCGCGGATGGCGAAGTCCTGCTTGGCACCTACATAGTTTTCCTGAAAGTAATTGCCCTGGTTGAGACCTGTGCGGTCGAAGCTCCAGTCCCATGTGACGAATTGGACGCCAAGCCGGGTGGGATGGGCGGCCAGCACGGCTCCATTGAAGTCAGCCAGCAGACGGTAGTCACCGGTCAGGCTTTGGGCTTGCAGGGGCGGAGCCTGTTCCAGCAGCGTCATGTACTCCCGCACGGTGCAGGCCAGATCGGTGGCTCGCTCACAGGCCCGTTCCCGTTCCGGCGTCGCTACATCCTCCTGCCAGTAGCGAACGCCTCCGTCCGCTGTGATCCGGCAGAGAGGGAGACCTTGCCAGTCCGCTGACAGACAGTCGGTTTCGCCTATGTGGACCGTGTAGCCTTCTTTGCTAAGGCGAAGCGAAAGCTCCGAAAAATATGGGCTCAACGGCTTCATTTGCTGATCCATCCTAAAGACCTCCAGTCGATTGAATATATATTTTGCAAATAAAAAAGGCCGCCACCCAGTGATGGGTGACGGCCACTATGCTCCAAAAAGAAAATCAGTGGTTTGTACTACATTTTGGTACAAACCACATTGTTCACAAAAATTTAACATTTTATTTTTTGAGTAGATCAATATTTATTATCGTTTTGGGCCAAAAAAGAGGCTCAAAACCGGTCAGATTTAGTTCAAGTCCTCACCACACGAGTGAAGGGCGGGAAGATATCTTTTTTTGTGCAGTCAAAACCGGGCACGAAAAAAGCCCGGAAACCGCATGGTTTCGGGCTTTTTCGGTGCGATATCTTTTTTGGTCGCACAATGTGGTTACGGAGGCAGGATTTGAACCAATGACCTTCGAGTTATGAGCTGTCGGATAAAGTTTCAAACACTATATACTATCTGCGCAAAAAAGTATTACCTACTAGGTCACACCTTATTTTAAACTTGCTTCAATTAAATGATATTGAATAAAGCTTTTGTTCGTACATTTGTGATGATCAATACACAACCGCAATTTCCCCGATCGCAAAGCGTTTGCAGGGACCAAAAACCGTGTTCAGAGAATCCCCTTCCGCCTGTTTGCCGCAAAGCAGCTGTGCCGCCTGCAGGAACTGGTCCAAAATCTCCGGGCGGACCGGGACCTGATGATGGGCGGGCCACGTTATGTCATAGCAGGAGCGAAGCCGCTGCAGCCTGGCCATGCTGTTCCTGTACTGTTCCACGCTGGCGGCATAGGGAAGATTCAGCAGCACGTCCGCTTTGCAGCAGGTGTCGCCTGTAAAGAGCCAGCGCCGCTCCCGATCCAGAATGCAAACCGATCCCACGGTGTGGCCCGGTGTATGGATGATCTGGAGCGTGCGCCCGCCCAGGTCGAAGACGTCGCCGTCGTGCATGGCCGCGAGCCTGTCCGTGGGGGCTGGAAAGGAATATTGCGGAAAAAACGTTTGCAGTTCACCGCCGCAATATGCCCGATACACCGGTATGTCCTCTTCGTGAATAAAAGAGCAGTCGAACGCGGAATTGCCCCTGGCGTGATCAAAATGGCCGTGCGTATTCAGGACTTTCAACGGTTTTTGGGTCAGCGACTCCGCCAGATTGCGAAGATCGATCATCCCCATACCCGTATCGATCAGCGCGGCTTCCCGCTCTCCTTCCAGAAGATACATGTACACACAGATCTGGTCGTCGTATTCCTGAATACGCCAGGTGTGATCGTCCAGTGCAAAAACTCGATGTTTCATAGATTTCCCCCTAAAAATCGGTATCGATGCCGTTTCTCTTCCGTTCCGGCGTGCGGGCATCCCGATAACGCAGCAAGGCAATGTCCCGTTCCCGCAGCCGCTGGTTCCAGACAGAGGAAATTGCCGAACGGTATTCCAGTTCTCTCTCCCAAGCCACCACGCCCGGCGGGAACTGTCCATTGAAGAAGGCCATAGTCTCGTCGCTCAAGCGGGCCGGATGCTGAAAATACACGTACTGCGCTCCCTCCACAAAACTGTCCAGCCAGCGCTCCACGTGGTTCTGATAGATCGTTTCCGAAGGGCCGAACGCCGGCATGCCCGCTGGCGGGAAGCAGTAGTAATCCCGCACATACAACAGGCCCTTGTCCGCGGCCCAGGCGCGCAGCTCTCCGGAAAGGCCCGGGATGGACGCGTCCGGTGCCATATGGGCATCCACATAGCAAACCGGCAGACCCAAGGCCGTGAGGCGCTCCAGCTGCGCGTTCAGCTCCAGCAGAATTTCCTCCATGGGCACATGGGCCTGCGCCAGGCCCTGTCGCGTCTGGTAAAACTGTCCCCGTTCGTCCAGAAGCGCGCCGATGTTCTCCTTCGGGGCGCAAGGGGTCCAATGGACGGTGTCCCATTCCGAATTCAAGGTAAAATGCAGGCCCACATCCACATTGCCGCACAGACGCGCCAGCTCCGGGGCGCCCTGCTCCAGAGCAGGTCCCACGGCCATGCAGGATACATTGCGAATCAAGCAGCCTGCGGCCAGAGCCTCCAGGATGGCCGCATTGGCCGCCTGCCCGGAACCGAAGTCATCCGCACGGGTAATCAGTCCGTTTTTCATACCGAATCCTCCTTAAAAATCCAGATTCCGTTCCAGCGCATCCGCCGTCTGTTTCAAATAGTTTCGAATGGACAGATGCTGAGGGCAGTGCGCCTCGCAGGCGCCGCATCCCACACAGTCGGAGGCTTTTCCGTGGGTCTGCGTCAGATTCTCATAATAAGCGCCCACATTGTCCCGCTGTTGCGGACCAAAGCGGCGCAGATTGTTGTACAGAGAAAAATAGTCCGGAATCGCAATATGCTTGGGGCATCCGGCCACGCAATACCGGCACGCCGTGCAGGGAATGGCAATCTTCGTCCGCAGATGCTCCGCCACCTGCAGCAGCGTCTGTTCCTCTTCGCCGGTCAGCGGAGGCTGTTCTTCCACAACGCGAAGATTTTCCTTCATCTGTCGTTCATCGCTCATTCCGGAGAGCACCGTCATCACCTGTTCGCGGCTTGCCGCAAACAAAAGCGCCCAGCCGGCCGCGGACAAATCCGGACGGTGCCGGCGCAAAAGCGCCATCTCTTCTTCAGGCAACGACGCCAGCGTTCCCCCTTTGACGGGCTCCATGACAAGGATCTGCTTTCCGTGGCGGACCGCCGTCTCATAGCACAGCCGCGCCTGAATGTTGGCATCCTCCCAATCCAGATAATTCAGCTGCAGCTGGACGAATTCCATCTCGGGGTGCTCGGTCAGGACCCGGTCCAGCAGATCGGCCCGGTCGTGGAAGGAAAATCCGATGTGCCGAACCTGTCCCTGTTCTTTTTTTTCGCACAAAAATTCAAATGCACCCAGTTGCCCGGCCGTGGCATAACTGGCCGTTCCCACATTGTGCAGCCAGTAATAATCGATGCAATCCAGCCCCAGCCGCTCCAGCTGCTGCCGAAAGATGGGCTCCATCTGCGCCTCGCTTTGAAGCAGATACAGCGGGAGCTTATCCGTAATGGTATAGCTGCCGCGCGGATGGCGTTTGACGACCGCCTCCCGAAAAACGACCTCACTCAATCCGTCGTGGTAGGGGTAGGCGGTGTCGAAATAGCCGAAGCCCCGTTCCAAAAACAGATCCGCCATGCGGCATACCGCCTGCCGGTCAATGCTCTTCGGATCGTCTGCGTTCAGCAGCGGCAGACGCATCAACCCAAAGCCCAGTTTTTTCATATTCTTCCTCCCGGTTCAAGGCGTCGGGCCGTCACTCCCGCAGCATGAAATCGATCGCCGCGGGCAGCAACGTGTTCCAGTACAGAGGATCGTGGGTTCCCGCGCCCCACTGCGTGGTCACCGGAATGCCTTCCCGCTTCATCTCCTCTGCGAACTCGCGGTCCATCTCATAGGTGAGCGGGTCCTGTTCACCGCAGCAAAGGAAGATGTCCGGCAGCGTCCGGCCCGCTTCTCTGGCCTTTTTCAAATTGTTGGCCGGATGGTAGTGCGCCCGGTAGTAATCTTCGCTTTTGAAATACCGGTCCAGCTGCGCCTTTGTAAACCCACTTTCCAGCAGATTGGGTCTGTATGGATTGGTGGCCGGAGAAAGGGCCAGAATCTTGCTGAACGTATCCATGTGACGGCTGCCCAGCATCAAACTGCCGAACCCGCCCATGGAGATGCCGCCGATGTAAGTATCTTCCCGCCTGCGGGACAGTGGGAACAGCTTGCGGGTAACCTCCACCAGTTCTTGCGACACAAATTGTTCGTAGAACGTGTTGATGTCCTCCTGATCGGTGTAAAAGGAATTTTCCCCGTCCGGAATGACCACAGCAAACCCCTTGGCAAACACGCGTTCGGCCAGAATGGTACTGGAGACAATGCTCTGTGCATTGGCGCTGTAACCGGGAAGAAAATACAGCGTCTTGAACGGCTCTCGAAATCCCCACATGGGGGCAATGTCAAAGGGCAAAAACACTTGGATGGTCACGTGACGCGCCATTTTCTGCGAAAAAAAGCTCATAGAAATATCCGCCATTGATCGTTCTCCCTTTCATAATTGGTTTGTGTCAAAACGCCCGTCAGCGGGGCAAAAGCCTGCACCCGACACTGTAAAGGCGTCCGTTTACGGCGTCGTTCAGCCACTGCATGGGAGACACGCCTTCCACGCGTCCCTCGATGAAGGTGCTGGCCGCCAGAGTCATGTGCTGCGTCAGGCCGTCAGGTTGCTTGAAGGGATGGATGTAAAATCCGAAGGGAACCCCCAGCGCCCGCAGTTGCTCCACCTGACGAGTCAGCGCCCTTCCCATGCGCTCGGCGCCCTCCGGGGTATAGGCCTGCACCCCTGTGTCAAAATAGTTTTGAAAGCTGGTCAGAGCAACATCACCCACGCCGCAGCAGAACAGATACCGTGCTCTGTCTCCCAGCCGACCGGCCAGCTGCCGGTAAAAATCCACCAGGATGTTGTTCGTCCGGACGCCTTGGGCAATATGCTCCGGCGCGTTCCACACTTCGCGGACAATCTGGGGCCAGCGATCCGATAAGAGCAGCGCGCTGTCGGAACAGATGGTGATCTCCGCACAATCGGGGTAGGCTTCCACAATGTCCCCGGCCACGGCCGGAACCGCAAAGGCGCCGGCGCTCTCACCGGCAATCAGCAGCTTGTCCGGATGGGGGAACCACTCCCGTATGCGTGCAAGACACGCTTTAAAATTGACATAACCGCAGTGGTGCAGCACCTGCGGCCGGCCATCTTCGTCGGTGTAGGGAAAGTCGTTTTGTCCCACGTGAAAATCACCGGTGCCGTAATTGACCATGGCAATGTTCCAATCCGCAAACACGTTGTCCTCCCGCAGGGTAAAAATCCCCTGATTGTCGGGGTTGCGAAAGAACCAGCGCTCGTTGCCCGGCTGCACTTCATCGGTATAAAAGCCGGCTTTTCCCTGTAAAATTCGTTTCAACGTGCCGGGGCCGCGGGCCGTCTCCTCGTTGAAGGACAGACCTCCGCCGATCATGAAGACCAGCAGCTTGCGGGACCGCCCCTTTTTCAAATACATAAAATAGGGGTATCCGCCGCCGCACCGGCAGCTGTCCAGCCGTTGTTTGTACCACACCATGGGCCTGGGCTCGCCGCCGGCCAGATCCTGCAGCGCCGGGTGCTTTTCCATCTCGTCCAGAATCGCTTTGTATTGTTGCTCCCACGCTTCCAATTGATTTGCCTCCTCGTTATCCGTATCGAAAGATGTCCCCGGTGGGCACATACGTCACGGACACGGTGCCGTCCGTCAAATCCGGCAGCCAATCCGCCATAAAACGCATTCCCAGCTCCTCCAGGTTGAAGTGTCCGATGTTCATGCAGGCTTTGTTTTTCCCGAGCGCCGCCGCATCGCGAATGTAAGAGAGAATGTCCCATTCGATGATTTCACCGGGAATCAGCACTTCGATGCCATTCTCCTTCTCCATCTCCCCTATCAGAAGCGTTGCGTAGTCCGCGTAGACATCGCCCGGCGGCGAGGGACAAAAGCCGCCCGGATACAAATGTGCGCACAGCGCCACGCGGCTCACCATAGCATCCGGATTTCCGATGTACCGCAGGCCGTTCAAATGCAGTTTCTCCATCAAAAAGCGGCGTAGTTCCGCCACGGTGGTCGGCAGCAAATCGCAGGGATAGCAAAAGGGAACCTTGGTGGTCTCGGGATGATAATACGTTTCCCAGCCCAGATATTTCAGCACACCCGTAAAGATTCCGTCCGGTCGATGGGCATGCAGATGATCGTGATCGCGCCAGACCGTGATGCCCGTCTGGCGTAAAAGGGCCCGTTTTTCTTCGTATACCCGGTTTTCAAAAGGGCCGCGCCACTGGGGAAAATCCGGCGTCATGTAGTAGATCGGCTCATGAACAACGAGCAGATTGGCACCCAGCGCCGCCGCTTTGCGTATCACTTCTACCGTGGGTACCAGCGCACATACAACGCCGGTGCATTCCGCGTCCGGATCTCCGCTTTTGTAGCCGTCACAGCCCTGGTAATCGGGCATGGCCGGATGGTATTGCAAAATTCGTTCAATAATTTCTCTGTTTTTCATAGGACGCTCCTTTGCGATCGGATCCCATGCGGGTACTATTTATTGTATGTAATTTTGTCCGCCGCAACAAGTGATTCATCGTTTTTGAAAAACGGCCCCGGCAATGCCGGGGCTGTTTTCTTCGGGTGGTCCGTGCCGCTGCGTTATTGCGCCGCTCTCCAGGCGTCGTACTGCGCCTGTTTTTCGGCGATAATTTCGTCGATGCCCGCATCTTTCAAGGCCTGGTTGAACGCGGGGATGGTGGTCTCCGGGTCCACACTGCCGCAGTCAAGGCCGGAGTAATACTGCATGATTACATTGTTCACAGCCGCGTACTGGGCGGTGACGTTGCTGGGATCAAACACGAAGCCGAAGGAACGGGAATGTGCGGCATTGTAGTTGTTTTCCACACCGAACTCAACGCTTTCCTGGGATGTCCCGACCGCCGGATATTCCAATCCGCTATACATATTTCCGTAGTTCATATAACCGCCGGGATAGGGGACGGAAGCGGAATCAAAGCCCTCGGGCGGCTGGACCGTGCCGTCCGGATTCACCACATAGTCGCGGCCCTCGATGCCCCATTGAATCAAGTTGGCAATATCCGCATCGCAATAGGTCAGATTCAAGAACTTCAGCGCCGCCTCGGGATGTTCGCTGGTGGACGCCACGCAAAGCGGCTGATTGGTCACGTTATTGGTGCTGAGAACCGCCTCTCCCAGGGCTTTGCCCTCCAGCGGCTGACCGGTCTGGTTGGATCCGTTGGTGGCCACATAATCCGGATGTCCGCCCTGGCCGGTGATATTGGCGAATCCGTTTCCGGCTGCCAGCAAATCAATGTTCGTACCCGTATAGGTGACAAGGTCCTGCATGATGTACCCTTTTTGATACCAATCGCGCACCAGCGCCATCTGCTCGGCATATTCCTCGGTCTCAAACAGGTTCACAACCGTGTCGCTGTCGCCCATGAGCACGCCGGCGGGCATGAGCGGATTATCCCCCATGGCATCCACACCGGGAATGGCGTACGTCATGCCGGTCCAACCGCCCCAGCCCAGGTTTCCGCCGATCAGAGGATACATCTCGGGGTGAGCTTCCTTCACCTTGGCGAACACGTCGCTCAGATCTTCCACCGAATTGACATCGTCCAGACTGATGCCCAGCTCATCCGCAATGTCGCTGCGCCAGGTCAGATTGATGTACAGGGCGCTGGGCAACCAAATGGGAAGCGCGTAGATGCGTCCGTCCTGCGATACACAGCTCCACCAATCCTCAGGGATCAGCTCTTTCACATCCGGGCAGTTTTCGTCCAGCAAATCGGTAATGTCATAGCACATATCACTGGACAGAATCGACTGAAAATTCTGCACCGCGCAAAATGCATCGATCTGGCCGCCGCTCTGCAATTCCATTGACACCTTGTTAAAGTATTCGGCCATCGGATACACCTGATAGTCCACTTTTACACCAATCTTATCCACGGTGATCTCGTTGATCGCATCTTCTACGGCCTGCAATCCCTCCTCGGTGGGGGGAGAGTTGATGGTCCAGGTAGCAAACACGATCTCCTCCACCTCACCGGCTGAGGCTCCGGATCCCGACGCGCTGGTGGAACTGCTTGCCGTGCCGCTGCAGGCCGTCAGGGCCATGGTGACGCACACAAGCAATCCGATGAGTTTCTTCATTTTCATCTTTTCTCCTCTTTTCTTTATGATACTGTATCGTTCGCACCGCAAAGGTGCGTTTCAACCCTTTACCGCGCCCACTACGACGCCGCGGATCAAATACTTTTGCACAAACGGGAAGATGACCAAAATCGGCAGCATGCCGATGACGGCCAGCGCCATGCGCACCGACGAACTGGGCAATTCCACGGTGATTGCCACCCCGCTGGTGGCCGCCGTACTTTTCAGTGCCTGAATGTTGTTCATGATGCGGATCAAAAAGTTCTGAATGCCGAACAGGCTCGTATCGTTGATAAAGTAAAGGCCGTTGATCCAGTCGTTCCAGTACGTGAGCCCCGTGAACAGACTGATGGTTGCCACCGTGGGCACCGCCAGGGGAAGCATGATCTTGAAAAAAATGGTGCCCTCGCCCGCGCCATCCAGCTGAGCCGACTCAATCAGGGATTCCGGGATGTTGTTCTGATAATAATTCCGCACCAAAATCACATTGAAAGCCGTCACCAGATAATTGGGCAGAATCAGCGCCAGCAGGGTGTCTTTGATATGAAAGAAGCGCGTCCACATGATATAGGATGCCACAACGCCGCCGTTGAACAGCATGGTAAAAAACACAAAAAAGGCGAGAATGTTGCGGTACTTGAAGCTTTTGCGGGACATGGGATAGGCCAGCATGGTGGTGATAAACACGCTGGCCACCGTGCTGATCACCGTGACCAAAATCGAAATGCCGTAGGCGCGGAAGATGGTGCCGCCCTGTCGGATCATGTAAACGTAAGAATCCAGGCTCCAGTTTTTGGGAAACAGGGTATACCCGCTGGACAAAATTTCTTTTTCATCGGTGAAGGAGGCCAGCACCAGAAGCAGGATGGGGATCAGGGTTGCGATCACCAACACCAGGGTAATGGCGGTCGACACGCGGACCGCTCGTTTCTGTTCTGTCATTTTCCGTTCCTCCTACTCAAAACAGTGCGTTTTCCGAATCCAGCTTGCGGACCAGAGCGTTGGCGCCCAGCACCAGTACAAAGCCCACCACGGATTGGAACAGAGCAGCTGCGGCCGCCATGCCCACGTTGTTCGAAGTCATCAGCGCGCGATATACGTATGTATCGATGGTCTGCGTCACGGAGAACAGCGCTCCCGCGTTTTGGGGAACCTGGTAAAACAAGCCGAAGTCGGAATAAAAAATACGTCCCACCATCATCAGTGTAGTGATAATGATCGTCGGTTTCAGCAAGGGCAGCGTGATGTACCAAATCTGTTTCAACTTGCCCGCGCCGTCCAACTGAGCGGACTCATAAATCTCCTTGCTGATTCCCGCAATGCCGGCCATGTAGATGATGGATGTGTAACCGGTGTTTTTCCACAGAAATACCAAAAGTAAAATAAACGGCCAATATTCCGGAGTGGAATACCAGGAGATCGGGTCCAGGCCCAGCGCCGGCAGAACGGTTTTGTCCAAGAAGCCGTTGTCGGCATTGAAGAAAGCATAGCCCACAATGCCGATAATGACCCACGACAAAAGATTCGGCAACAGCAGAGAAGCCTGAAAGAACTTGGTTCGCAGGCGTTCGCCCATCTCACTGAGCAGAATTGCCACAAAAATGGAAAAAATGGTGCCGATCACAATGAAAGCCGCGTTGTATAAAAGCGTGTTGCGCGTCATGATAAACGCATCTTTTGTGCGAAACAGAAACTCAAAATTTTGAAAGCCGCACCAATCGCTGCCGAACACGCCTTTCATATAGTTGAAATCTTTGAATGCAAGAAAAACGCCCAACATGGGAATATAGTTGTTGATCAGCAGATAAAGAATGCCCGGCGCGGCGATCAGCAGCAGACTCAAGGTCTGTTTGCGACGGCCTTTCCGTTTTGAAATAACCCTTGTTCTCTCCATGGCTTCAAACTCCTTCTTTGCATCGGTTGTCTTGCTGTTTTGTCTCTGTTTCATGAAGCACTACTAAAAGCATAATCGATCAAAAAGAATATGTCAATCGATTAACATTTTTTAGCAATAGAATTTCGCCTTGCATTTTTGTGTATTTTTGATAAATATTATTCTTTTTTGAGATTTAAAATGTGGTCATTTTAAGATGTCCCAAAAGCAACCCGGCATACAGCGCGGATAGATACACCAATTTTTCTTTGTGTAAACTCACTATGAATGGCCAAAAGAAATTTACATTCAAAATTTATGTTAATCGATTGACATTTTTAAGATTATGGATTAGCCTTATATGTAGAAACTTTCAGGTGGTTTCGCGCACCACCAGTTCCACCGGGAAGGTCACGTTGTTCGGAACGGTTTCTCCTTTTGCCGCGTGTACGATCTGTTCCACCGCGCACTTACAGATCGCCTCCACGGGCTGCCGAATGGTGGTCAGCTGTGGGACACACAGGGAAGCCAGGTCGATGTCGTCGTATCCGACCACCTTCAGCTCTTTCGGCACGGAGATGCCCGCGCCGGCACAATACTGCAAGATCTGCGCGGCGATGATATCGTTGGACGCAAAAATCCCGTCCACACCCGGATGCTTTTCAAACAGCTCATGAATCAAATTCTGATATTTCATGGTGATAAACTGCTGTTCACTTGCATCCACCATGAGGGGCGTTTTGGCATTTTGCTCTCGGCACACATCGCAAAAACCGATGTAGCGCTTGTTGGCGTCCATCTTGATGTTTGCGCTGCCGCTGATATAGGCAAGATTTTTGCACCCTCGTTCCAACAGGTGCCGGGCGGCCAGACGTCCGCCGTTGTAGTTGTCCGCGCACACGGAGGGAATTTCTTCCGAGACCGTGCGATCGATGGTGACCAGAGGCTGTGTCACGGAGATATGTTTTTCCAAATTCTGCGTATGGCTGGCAAGAATCACGCCCGCCACCTTGTTGCCCTTGAGCATATTAAAATACTCTTTTTCCTTGCGCAGTTCCAGGTCTGAAATGCAAAGCAGCAGTTTATATCCGCTCCGGCTTGCATACCGCTCCACGTGCTCAACCACCATACTGAAAAAAAAGTTGCGCGCGGAAGGGACGATCAAACCGATGATATTGCTCTTCTGTTTGATCAGAGATTGGGCAATTTCATTCGGCTGATAATCCAAATCCTGCATGGCCTGCTCAATTTTCGCCCGTGTTTTAGGGCTGACATTGGCGCGGTTGTTCAGCATGCGCGAGATTGTTGTCACGGTCACACCCGCCAGCTGTGCTACGTCTTTCAAGGTTGCCATGGATGCGTTTCCTCCCGTCTTGCTTATATCCGCTATTATTGCATAGCTCTGGTGGGAAGTCAAACGCACTGCTTTAAAATCCCAATCATAAACAAAAGAGGAGACATGAACATGGAACACACATTGTCAAACCGCCTGCACGCTCTGCTGGGACAGGGTACTCCGCTTGTTCCGCAGCACATTCCACCGGAAATCCCTCACGGGGACATGCCGGGCGATAAGATTGTGATCGACGAAGGGCACATTCAAAAAGCCAACACACTGTTCCCGCCGCTGATCTCTTTGCTGGCCAATACGTTGGAGCAAAAAAAATATCCCCGCTGTGTAATCGGCGTTTGCGGCGGATCGGGCGTGGGAAAATCGGAAACAGCCTCTCTTTTGGGCTGGTATCTGCGGCAACTGGACGTGCCGTGTTACATTCTCTCGGGGGACAACTATCCCTATCGCATTCCCAGGCACAACGATGCGGAACGAATGCGTGTCTTTCGTGACAGCGGCATCAAAGGACTGTTTGCCCACGGGGTGTACACCGATGAAATCGGCGTTATTCTGCACCAGATGATGCTGCAGGACCAAGATGCAGATCCGCGCCTGTGCGAAGTTCATCCTTGGCTCTCTGTTTACCAAGCGGCCGGCCGAAATGGATTGAAGGGGTATCTTGGCACGCCCAATGAAATTGATTTTTCACGTGTTACCGATATTATTGCACAATTTCAAAATGGAGCTCAAGCCATTATGCTCAAGCGTATGGGGCGTGAAGAGGCGCAGTTGTGGTACGACCTGGTCGATTTCAGCGATACATCCGTTTTGATCATCGAATGGACACACAGCAACAGCGACTTTTTAAGCGGAGTGGATCTTCCCATTTTGCTCAACAGTACGCCGCAGGAAACGCTGGCCCATCGCCGGCAGCGCAATCGCGACGGGAAAACCGACAGTCCGTTCACCACCATGGTGCTGGAAATCGAGCAAGCTCTTTTGACCGCCCAGGCCCGCAAAGCGAAACTGATTCTCTCAAAGAGCGGCCGGCTGCTGTCCTACGAGGAATTCTGCAGCATTATGAAATAATTGTGGGGGTGAAACTATGAAACATGGATGGACAATGTCCGCCGGGCCCATGCTGAACGCTTATCCGGACAGCATCGGCGGCACCTTAAGCGAAATCGTCGCGCTGTTGCATCGGCCGGAATTCGCGCACGCTTTTCAGGCATTCTACATTTTGCCCAGCGTGTTCAACACAGATTTGGATCGAGGGTTTTCCGTCATTGATTATGGCCTGAATAAATGCTATGCGCGCCGGGAAGATTTGACCGCGCTGCACAAATTGGGCATTTCCCTGAAATTTGATCTGATTTTAAACCACGCTTCCGTGCTCTCCCCGCAATTTCAGGATCTTTTGAAAAAAGGAGAAACATCCCGATACAAAGACTTTTTTATCAATTGGAACGCTTTTTGGGAAGGGCACGGCGCCATGACGCCGGAAGGATACATCCAACCGGACCCCTCTCTGATCGAGCACATGTTCTTCCGAAAGCCGGGCCTGCCCATTCTGATGGTCCGCATGCCCGACGGCAAGGAAATTCCTTACTGGAACACTTTTTATCAAGAGGTCCAGTACCCTGCAGTCGATGCGCTGGAACTGGTCCGTGCGCTTTCGATCCAGTATTTGGCGGCAGAGCGGATCGCCTCACTGGTCAACGATGCACTTGCACGCGGAGAAAAGCCGCGTGAAATAGAGTTCGGCGCTCTGGAAGAATATCGGGAAGATGTCGTGGATTACCTGGAAGCACACCGGCGTTATCTCGGTCAAATGGATCTCAACATTGATTCCCCTCTGGTGTGGGAATTCTACGATGAGACACTGCATCAGCTGGCAGAATACGGCGCGCAGCTGATCCGCCTGGATGCTTTTGCCTACGCTTCCAAGAAACCGGGTGCGCGCAACTTTCTAAACGAACCGGAAACCTGGCAGATTTTGCAGCGCGTCCGCTCCATCGCCCAAAAATACGATCTTGAGCTTCTGCCGGAAATTCACTCCTCGTACGCGGACAAAACGCACGAGGCGTTGTGCGCCTCCGGTTGTATGACCTATGACTTTTTCCTGCCCGGCTTGCTGCTGGATGCATTCGAGCATCATACCTGTGAATATCTGCTGCGTTGGATCCGGGACATTCAATCCAAAGGGCTTCGGGTGGTCAACATGCTGGGCTGCCACGACGGCATTCCCTTGCTGGACTTGAAAGGCCTCTTGCCCGAAGCCCGCATTCAGGAGATGATCGATCTTCTCCAGCAACGCGGCGGCCTTGTCAAGGATCTTCACGGCGCAAAAAACATTTACTATCAGGTAAACTGCACCTATTACAGTGCCTTGGGGGAATCGGATCAAAAAATGCTGCTGGCACGGGCCATTCAGCTGTTTATGCCGGGCAAACCGCAGGTGTGGTATCTGGATCTGTTCGCGGGCAAAAACGATCTGGAAGCCGTGCGCCGGGCCGGCGGCAGCGGACACAAAGAGATAAACCGAAGCAATCTTTCTTTTGAACAAGCCGTTTCCCTGCTCTCGCATGATGTCGTCTGCCAACAGCTTTCTTTGCTGCAGTTCCGCAATACGTTTCCCGCTTTTTCCTGGGAAAGTCAGATCACGGCCGTCAGCACAGCGCCGCACAAACTTTTTATACGCTGGTTTCATCAAGGTCATTCCGCTTCCCTCTCTGCCGACTTGAACACGTACTCATTCTGCATAAAAAAATGCTTTCCCGGCGAGAATGAAGTTACCGTTTTCAACTTGGAATAACGATTCTCTGTCATGCAAAAGGCGCACATTGCAGAATGTGCGCCTTTTATATCGTTTCAGACAAATTATGAAAAAATAATCTTTGAAATAAGGAAGCAAGCCAAAGCTGGAAGTAATGAATCATCCCAAATATTATTCCGTCCAGATTTTTAAAGTCCTTTCTTCTACCAATAGCCTTTTCCTGGTTCGACATGATATAATAGAGCAAAACGAAACGAACGGCGGAGGTGTTTGTGATGACCCCGGAGCAAAAAGCGCGGGAAGCCATTGACCAGCGGCTGACGCAGTCCGGCTGGATCTTGCAGGATATGCGCCAGTTGAATCCTGTGGCAGGACCCGGTGTGGCGGTGCGGGAGTTTCCCACCAGTACCGGGCCGGTGGATTATGCGCTTTTTGTGGACGGCACCCCTGTGGGCGTCGTAGAGGCCAAAGCGGACGAAAAAGGGCAGGACATCACCACCGTGGAAGGCCAGTCCAGCCGTTATGCCGGCAGCACCTTCAAATGGGTCAAAACGGGATACACCATCCGGTTTGCCTATGAGGCCACCAGCAAACTAACCCGCTTTACCGACTATGCCGATCAGAAATACCGTTCCCGTCCAATTTTCAGTTTCCATCGTCCGGAAAGTCTGCGTGCTCTGTTGAAAGCGGATGACACCATTCGCAATAACATGAAGCATTTTCCGCCGTTTGACACCACCGGGTTCCGCAGCTGTCAGATCACGGCCATTCAGAATCTGGAGCGTTCTTTTGCCGAGAACCGCCCCAGAGCTCTTGTGCAGATGGCCACCGGCGCCGGCAAAACTTTTACCGCCATCACAGCGGTGTACCGTTTGCTGAAGTATGCCAAAGTCAACCGTGTGTTGTTCCTGGTGGACACCAAAAGCCTGGGCGAACAGGCCGAGCGGGAATTTCTGGCCTACCGTCCCAACGATGACAACCGCTCTTTTTCGGAGATTTACGGCGTCCGCCGTCTGAAAAGCTCTTATATTCCCCAGGATGTGCAGGTGTGCATCAGCACCATTCAGCGGATGTACTCCATTCTGAAAGGGGAAGAGCTGGACGAGTCCGCCGAAGAGACCTCTCTCAATGAGATGACCACCGCGGAGCGTCAGACAGCCAAAGAAGTCGTCTACAACGCCAAATATCCCCCCGAATTTTTTGACTGCATCATCATCGATGAATGTCATCGCTCCATCTATAATGTCTGGCAGCAGGTGCTGGACTATTTCGATGCCTTTCTCGTGGGGCTGACCGCGACGCCGGACAAGCGTACCTTTGCCTTCTTCGAGGAAAATGTGGTCAGTGAATACTCCCGTGAGCAGGCCATCATCGACGGCGTCAACGTGGGCGAAGATATCTTTCTCATTGAAACCCAGGTGACGCAGAGCGGCGCCCATATTATGAAGCAGCTCATCGAGTGCCGCAACCGTCTTTCCCGTGAAAAGCGCTGGAAACAGCTGGATGAGGATGTAAACTATGTTCCCACGCAGCTGGACCGGGACATTGTCAATCCCAGCCAGATCCGTATGGTCATTCGCACTTTCCGGGAGAATCTGTTCACCACCCTGTTCCCGCGGCGTAAGGAAGTGCCCAAAACGCTGATTTTTGCCAAGACCGACAGCCATGCCGACGACATCATTCAGATCGTCCGCAAAGAATTTGGCGAAGGCAACGAGTTCTGCCAGAAAATCACCTACGCTGCCGATAACCCGGAGCAAATCCTGAGCGACTTCCGCAACAATTATAACCCCCGCATTGCGGTCACCGTGGATATGATCGCCACCGGCACCGATGTAAAGCCCATCGAGTGCCTGATTTTCATGCGGGACGTGCGCAGCAAGAACTATTTTGAGCAGATGAAAGGCCGTGGCACCCGCGTTCTGGGCAAGGATGACCTGCAGAAAGTCACCCCTTCCGCCACCGAGAACAAGGACCATTTTGTCATTGTGGACGCCGTAGGCGTCACCAAATCCAAAAAGTCCGAGACCCGCACCCTGGAGCGCAAGCCTTCGGTTTCCATGAAAGAACTCATGTTGAATGTGGCGCTGGGCGCGCGGGATGCAGATACCCTGACTTCCCTTGCCAATCGTGTGATCCGGCTGAACAGCCAGATGAGCCCCAGCGAGCGCAAGGAGTTTGCCCAGGTGGTCGGCCTGCCAGCCAATCAGCTGGCGGAGAATTTGCTCAACGCCTTCGACGAGGACGTGCTGACGGCCCAGGCCCAGGGGAAATTCCAGACCCCCACCCCCACCGAGGAACAGCTGCAGACGGTGCAGCGGGAGGCCGCCGGGCAGGCCGCAGCGCCTTTCTGCCGCCCGGAAGTCCGGGATTTCATCGAAAATGTCCGCCGCAGCCATGAGCAGATCATCGACAACACCAACCCGGACACCCTTCTGTTTGCCGGTTTTGACACCCAGAAGGAGGAGACCGCCGACCGGGTAATCCGGACGTTCCACGAGTTCATCGAGGAAAACAAGGATGAAATCATTGCGCTGCGCATCCTGTACAGCCAGACCTATCGGGATCGCCCCATGGCCATTGAGAAGCTGAAGACTCTCTACCAGAAACTGCGCGGCAAAGGCGTGACCATCGAAAGGCTGTGGGACTGCTATGTCATCAAGAAGCCGGACAAGGTCAAAGGAAGCAGTACCCTGCGTCAGCTGGCGGATCTTGTGTCCATGATTCGGTTTGAGATGGGCCAGGCGGACAGTTTACAGCCCTTTGCAGATAAGGTAAACTATAACTTCCAGCAATGGACCTTCCGCCGCAATGCCGGCGCGGTGCATTTTACGCCCGAGCAGATGGAGTGGCTCCAGTTGGTGAAGGATCACATTGCCACCTCCCTGAGCATCCAGACCGAGGACCTGGACCTGAGCCCCTTTGACCGCAAGGGCGGCCTGGGACGGTTCTACGAGGTATTCGGGGAGCAGTACGAAGCGATATTGACAGAAATGAATCAGGAATTGGTAGCGTAAGGAGTAAAGCAATGGGATTTTATGACGCTTTTAAGGACGCCCTTAGTGTGGCGCAAAAGGCTGATAATGTTGAACTTTATCGCCAACTTTTAGATTTATGTGCCCAGGCCCTTGATTTACAAGAAGAAAATGCACAGTTAAAAGGCGAAAACGCAGAATTGCGCAAGGCAAAGGATTTAGAGGCACGCATTGTCCGGCACAAGCAGCCTTTTATCTCCCTTAATGATGATGAACAGCATTTGCCTTATTGTGCTCTGTGCTGGGCGAAAGAAAACAAGCTCTATCAAATGAAAATACTTCAAGACCGTGGATACACATCTGTATATTGCAAGAATTGTGGGAATAAATGCGAATATGAAAAATGAGATACCCAAATATCTTCTTAAGGATATTGCTACCATTACAGCGGGACAGTCTCCGGAGTCAAAATACTATAATACTTCTGGTGATGGGCTTCCGTTTTTCCAAGGCAAGGCTGACTTTGGGCCACTATATCCTGAAATAAAAAACTACTGTTCTCAGCCCACCAAAATTGCCGAAAAAGATGATATCCTTTTATCGGTCCGCGCCCCTGTCGGACCAACAAACCTGGCCCCTTGTAAAGTATGTATTGGGCGTGGCCTAACTGCCATCCGCCCAAATAGTAGTATTTGTTTAAAATATCTATTGTACTTTTTCCGATACTATGAGGCACAATTGCAGAAGTCTGGAACCGGAACGACTTTCAAAGCGATTACGCAAAACGTCGTTAAAAATATTGAAGTGCCGGTTCCAGATTTTACTGAGCAGGAGCGGATTGTCTCCAAAATTGAGGAGTTGTTTTCCCGGCTGGATGCCAGCGTGGCAGAGTTTCAAACCGCAAAAGGAAGGCTGAAAGTCTATCGCCAGTCAGTACTAAAAGAGGCCTTTTTAGCTCTGCCTAAAGAATCATATCTGACCTTAGACTCCATATCAGACAAAATATTTGATGGCCCTTTCGGCTCAAATTTAAAAACATCAGATTATGTTGAATCTGGAGTAAGAGTTGTGCGTCTCGAAAATTTGAAGGATGGGTGGTTTGATGATAGTAAAAAATCATTTATTTCCCCTGAAAAGTATGCACAGCTCTCAAAACATACTATATATCCATCAGATTTAATAATTTCTACTTTTATATCAAACTCGATCAAGGTATGCCAAATGCCAAAATCAATTGGAAATGCCATAAACAAGGCAGACTGTGTAGTTATACGTTTAAAAGAAGATGTGTTGCCTCAGTTCATTATGTATTATCTTATGACAAAGCAGCTTTATAACACACTTATTCATCAGGTTCACGGCGCCACGAGACCTCGAATCAATACCAAACAAATAAAGTCTATGTATGTTCCAAATCCAAAATCTTGTGATCAGACAGGTATAGTAAACAAAATCCAGCGTTCCTTATCCATCTGTGACAGCATCGAACAATCCATTGACACTTCTTTACAGCGAGCAGAAGCCCTGCGCCAGAGCATTTTGAAACAAGCCTTTGAGGGGAAATTATAATATGTCTGATGAATATGTGAATAGTTATATTGCCTTTCTTGATATATTGGGCTTTAAGGAATTGGTCCGCTCTCATACCTGCCCCGAAATAGTAAAAATATTCGATGAAATAAATACGCAATATCTTATTACATGTGACGAAACCCATCAGCCTCTTGTCAGTCTTGATAATGTACATCTCAAAGTCATGTCTGACAGCATCTGCTTATATATTCCTACCAGTGTAGATAATTCGCTTCCCGTGTTAGTCGGGTTGTGTGCATATTTACAAGTGCGGCTGTGGCGCCTTGAACATCCTATACTGGTAAGAGGAGGAATTGTCCAAGGAGACATTTACGCAAATGGGGATGTCACATTTGGGACCGGCCTTACGAATGCATACCTGTTGGAGGAGCGAAATGCCAAGGTTCCCCGAATAATCATCACAAAAGAAACCGTTGATAGCTGTACGGCAGATCCGGCATCAAAGGCTTATATGGAAATGCTTTTGATCAGAGACTATGACGCTTTCTATTTTATTGATAGTTTTGTGATGCTTTATGTATGGGGGCAAAAAGATGGAAGTTACATTCGCTTTTGTGACCATATACAAAAAATCCTCAACAGCACAACAGATGATTCCGTCCGCGAAAAGTATTTGTATCTCGAATCCAAAATCAATCAAGTTCCATATCGCGTGAAATCAGGAGAGGAAAATCCATGTCCGAACAAACTACAAGCATAATTTCCAAAGTCTGGGGCATGTGCGGTCCTCTGCGGGACGACGGCGTGTCCTATGGTGACTATCTGGAACAGCTCACCTATTTGATTTTTCTGAAGATGTCCGATGAATACGCCAAACCGCCCTATAAGCGGCAGACCGGCATTCCCGCGGGATGCAGCTGGGCAGATATGTGCGATTTAAAGGGCACCGAACTGGAAGAAAAGTATAAAACCATCCTGGAAACCCTGGGCGAGCAAGGCGGTACCCTGGGCAAAATTTTCAAAGGTGCCACCAACAAGATCAACAACGCAGCCATCCTGTACCGCATCGTCCAGATGATCGACCGGGAAAACTGGGTTTCCATGTCCACCGATGTCAAGGGCGAGATCTACGAAGGCCTGCTGCAGAAAAACGCAGAGGACATCAAAAGCGGCGCCGGGCAATACTTCACACCCCGTCCGCTGATCCAGGCAATGGTGGAGTGTGTTCGCCCCGAACCCATGAAAACCATCGCAGAAATTAAGACTCGCTATTTGATACAAAGATATGCGGCATAGGCACAAGGGTGTCGGGGTGTCGTTTAGGGTGTCGGTTGAGTGACTGGCGCTATTTTTGTATATGGGAGATTTGAAAATGCCGACAATATCAAAAAAAGAGCTGGAGGATTACCAGCAGTTGTGTAAAGATCGAAATAACGGTAGAATATTAACACCAGATGGGCTTAGGCTCATCTGTGAAGCGTATAAAAATGATCCAGAAGCCATCGGAAAGCATATGCTGGAAACATTGGCCCGGATTCAATCAATAAAAAAGGTGGGATCATGATGAGCGATTATAAATTTATGAAATTGCTGAAAGACAAAAAAGTTGCTGATGCATATCAGTATTTCGAAGCGAGTGCATATAAGTTGTATTTGGCAGAATTAAGCTATTCTGCCCTTGAGACGGTTATCGCACAGTATCAAGAAAACGAGAAAACATATGTTGAAAAAGTCTACGAGGATGCACTTACCACCGGAAAGGGTGCATATAAAGCTCACACAAACTGCATTGAGTATTTCGGTACTCAAGTATCTCCGACGGTTATGATGGATAAGTTAACTATGGAGATAATGAGTTTGCTACATAACTTCTTCGATACTTTTGCTCAGTGGATAAATGCCAGTTTGTTTGCTGAAGATGGTGTACCAATGGAAAGAGTATCGTTACCAAAGGTTGTAAGTAAATTATCGAGTTTTCCAGAATACTCTGGCCCTTTCATTGCCACTATTAGTACACTTACCTCATCCCCAGAGTATGAGTATGTTGCAGACTTCAATAATACGTTGAAGCATCGTCGACAGATCTACGTGGATAATCGATTTGATGTTTTAGCCATTAAGGGGAGTGTGAGCGTGCCGGAATTTTCCAAGGACGGAAGGCCACACGTAAAAGAAGATGCGCTAACAGTGCTGAAAGGAAAAATTGACTTTTGTACAGGCCTTCTTGACTCGTCTAAGGCCTATGTGGAGAGTTACTATGCGAGTGCTGACAATACACACGTAACCCATAGATTTGAAAACCCTGTTACATACTTGTTTTTTGATAGCAAAGAAGATTTCGAAGCAATGAAATCTCCCAAAAACCACTACTACTACATTGAGGTTGATCCTTCTCAAATTCTTGACGAGTATCATTTTATTCTTTGCTGTGACAGAATGGATGGATCGCAAGACGAAAGTATAGAGTTTTTTAACTCTCCGTATCCTATTATTATGCTCAGAGAAAATGGAACACAGAATATTGTTGGCATATTAAAGCCAGAAGATGGAGAAAACCGTTCTATAAAGGATGCAAGGGAACTTGCCTATAGGAAATATTCTGCGGTGTTAACTGGTTATGAGCATGAGATGTTTATTTCTATCTGCTCCAAAGATACATTCCATTACTATCCGTTCCTTTCAAATATGACCGGCGGGTATGCAGTGCCGGAGGTCGAAAAGGAACAAGAAACTTCAAACGAAGAAGCGGCAGATAAATAACGCAAAAACGCCTCACTGCTGGCGTCAAAACCAGTAGTGAGGCGTTCGTTTATGGGTTTATGCTTGGATTTCCTGTCCATTCTTGAAGGTGAAGCGGATATCGTCGGTGCTGTAAACGGTGGCGTAATCCACCAGCGAGTGCCAGTTTTCCAGCTTGAACTCGGTGAGCGTATCCGGCAGGGCCTTGAAGCTCTCGACGAAGGCTTCAATGTCGGCTCTCTGGGTCTGCATCCGATCCAGCTCTGCCATAACCGTCTCAAGGCGCTGCTTGGCGGTTTCAAAGCGTTTGGTCAGATTGTCGTAGCGTTTCTGGTATTCAGTCTGGTCGAGGGCGACGTGGGCATTTTCGTAAATGGTCTGATGCACCATATCTGAGATGAGTTGCGTTTCTTCCAGCAGAGTAGCCTGTTCTGCTTCCAGCCCCATGGTGTTAAAGAGCAGATCCATCATCTCACGGCAGTTGGCGATGACTGCGTCTTTGTCCACCAGCAGCTTGTTTGCCGCCGATAGGAACAGGCGCTGGATGTCCTCATCGCAAAGGTGCGGAGTGTCGCAGCGCTTGTCACCATCGAATTTGTGATTGCACTGCCAGATGGTTTTGCGGTATTGGCTGTTGGAATGCCAGACCTTTGAGCCGTACCAGCTTCCGCAATGTCCGCAGCGGATTTTGGAAGAAAAGGCGTGTACGCTGCTGTGGTACTTCTTGCCACGGCCACGCTTGGTCATTTCACGCTGGACCATTGCGAAAATCTCCGGTGAAATAATGGCTTCGTGGTTATCCTCGACATAGTACTGCGGGATTTCGCCCTCGTTGATTTTGGTCTTCTTTGTCAGGAAATCCACGGTGTAGGACTTCTGCAGGAGCGCATCGCCCTTGTACTTCTCGTTACTGAGAATACTGCGGACGGTGGAAATGCTCCATTTATCCTTGCCGCCGGGAGTCGGAATACCGTCAGCGGTCAGCTTCTTGGCAATGCCGTGGTAGCTCATTCCCTGCAGGAACATTGCGTAAATCTGCTGGACGATGACTGCCTGTTCAGGATTGACCACCAAGTTTCCGTCCGGGCCACGGTCGTAGCCAAGGAAGCGGTTAAACGGAACGGTGACCTTACCATCTGCAAACCGCTTTCTCTGGCCCCAAGTGCAGTTCTCGGAAATGCTGCGGCTTTCTTCCTGCGCAAGGCTGGACATGATGGTCAGGAGCAGTTCGCCCTTGCCATCAAAGGTCCAGATGTTCTCCTTCTCGAAATACACCTCGATGCCTTTTTCCTTGAGCTGGCGAATGGTGGTAAGGCTGTCGACTGTATTACGTGCAAATCGGCTGACCGACTTGGTAACGATAAGGTCAATCTTACCGGCCAGTGCATCGGCTACCATGCGTTTGAAGCCTTCACGGTGCTTGACGCTGGTACCTGTTATGCCCTCATCGGTGTAGACCTCGACAAACTCCCAATCGTCTCGGCTCTTGATGTAGTTGGTGTAGTAATCAATCTGCGCAGCGTAGCTGGTGAACTGGTCATCGTGGTCAGTGGAAACACGGGCATATCCGGCCACACGGCGCTTCTTTAATTCTGTGATCGGCGTCGCTGTAAAGCGGGTCAGCGATGCCGGTATGGTGGTTACTTTCTTTTGGACGACCAATGTTTCTCACTCCTTATCTGTTTCATTCTTTGGCTCATAGCTTCTCGGCGCTCCTCAGTGTATTTGCCCTGCATGGAGTCCGAGAATTTTTTATGCCTCTCTTCCGTCCAAGGTGTGCCTTGGCGCTTGGTGTTGTACTGGACCACCGGCTCCCTTCCATCGAAGAAGTGGAAGCTCAGCTTCATATCATCGGAAACGGAAATGTACTCAACCTGCTCTTTGAAGGCATCCGCATCGTGTTCTGCAAGGCCCATCACCGAAGCGGTTATGTCTTTGAGCCTGTCTTCACGAATACCGGTGGTAACGCAGTCGCCAGAGGTCGGGCAGCGCCAATAATGCATCTTGCCGCCATTGGCTGACTTGCTGGGCTGCGTATTTCTTCTAAAGGTGCTGGCACAGTGTTCGCAGCGGATTCTGGTGGTAAATTCCGAGAAACGACCATCCGAAGCGTTGGCCATGTAGTTTTTCATCCATTCACGCTGGCGATCTTTATGTTCATCCGTCCAGCAATCTTTCTTGGCTGTGGATACCCATTCCTGCAAGGCCGTTGTGCCATCGTAAAAATGAAACTCCAAAACCTGACCTTCCAACACCTGAATGTGGTCCACACGCTCAAGGAAAACATCTTCATCAAATTCTTCCAGTCCAAGCGCCGTAGCGCAGGCTTCACGGAGAACTCGCTCCGGGATATCCTTGTTGGAACAGCGACCGCCTTTTTTCTTGGTGGTGCCGCAGCCCCAAGCGACAATCGTATCGTCGTAAAAGTATCTACCACAACAACATAAAACCTGTGTAAAATTTGTGTTATATCTTTATTGACCACTTTAGCCTTCGGATAATCTTTGCTGAAATCATGGAGAAACAAATGCAAAAGGAGAAGGCCGTGAAGGTAGACTCTTAATCCAAACTATAGTATTATAAAATAAATATGTATATCAAATTATAAGACGGTGCTATGCAGGACTTTTTTCCTAACTGCTCTTGGCCTGCTTTTTATTAATATAGAGGTTGGATATGAAAGACGTCATCCTTTACGGCAGCCAATATGGCAGCACATACCGGTATGCGCAAAAGTTGTCCGAACAAACCGGCATTCCCGCAGTCAGTTACAAAGACGCACCGGCTCTTTCGGACAAAAAAATAATCGTTTATCTGGGCGGCCTGTATGCCGGCGGCATCCTGGGCCTTATGAAAACCCTGCGGGGCTTTTCTCTTCGGGATGGGCAAAAGCTGCTTATCGTTACCGTAGGGCTGGCCGACCCCAACGAACCGGAAAACCTGAACAACATCCGCGCTTCTCTGCAAAGGCAACTCCCCGCCAGATTGCTTGACCGGGCGAAGGTTTTTTATCTTCGCGGCGGGATCGATTACCAAAAGCTCTCGTTCGGTCACCGGACGATGATGAAGCTGCTGTACCAATCCCTGCGCCGGACTCCCCTTGAAAAACAAACGGCGGAAGACCGGGCGCTCATAGAGACCTATGGAAAGCAGGTAGATTTTACAGACTTCGGCGTACTGGAACCGATTATTTGGGAAATCCAGAGGGAAACAAAATAAACAAGACAATGAAAAACATCCTGAAAATTTTTTTGGTCGGCCTTGCCACCACCGTCGTCCGCATCATTGGGCAGCTTTCCATCCCGGCTAGCGAGCAAACGGTCCTGGCACCCAGTATTTTCGCACAAAACGGCACCATGCCGCTGGCTTTTACTGTTTACGGTATTTTTGCTTACTCCCTGATTGCCGCGTTGTTCCTGCTCATCCGGACGAGAATAGGTGGGAATCGGATTTTGCGGGGGCTGAAGCAGGCCTTTCCTGCTGTGTCGTATGGATCGTTTATCTTTTAGAGCCACTGCCGCATGTGGCGCCTCTGGACCGGATTACCTACCCGATAGCTGACAGCTTGGCGCTGATCGTTATGGGCCTGCTGCTGGGGCGGCTGTTTGGGAATCCCGCACAGCAGGCAGATAAAGAGAATCTGCCTTTTCCCATTCTCCCTGTGCCAACCGTGACCGCCTGCTTTTTTGCAGGACGGATGCTACAATATCTCTTCCTTGACATTTACTTTTCCTTTGATGAGAAGCCATTGGAAACAGTGCTGTGGTGTTTGTTAACAGGTATTGCAACCTCCTGCGTGATGGTATGGCTGAATCGGTATGTGGACAGCGGCGGCCGGATAAAGCGGGCGCTCATCCTGGGCGGCCTGCTGTTTGGAGTGAATTTAGTTCTCTTTAACTTCTTTATGCCGCTGACATTCCCGACCTAATCCTTCGCAGCTTCATCGATATCCTGGCGGTAACGGTCGGATGTTTGTCATTTTCAAATCAAGAAAATGCAAATCCAGCAGACTGGGGGTAAGGACAATGCAGGAAAAGCGAAGCATGCGATTTGGAAAATGGCTGCTGAAAGCTATCGTATCCTATGCGGTATTTATTGCCGCCGGCCTGCTGCTCTCCTTTGTACCGGCCAGGCGGCTTGGATTATCCGAAGAAATGTTTTTAAATTTGCGGATGTTCTTCATGCTGTTCGGGCCGATTTACCTGACACTCTTTGTTAAAATTATTCTTACTTTCATCGCTGCGGCAAAACGCCGGGAACCGGACGTCTCCGAGAGAAGCCGGGGAATCCTGTTCGCTGTCACCGCCCTGCTGCTGTTTGCCAACCTGTCCAACGCACAAACGGTTTCCGACCTTGCGTCCGGAACTATCCAAGGCAAAGGACTGCGGAACCTTGAAAGAAGCAAACGGTATTCCCTGAAGGGAAAGCGGTTTCTGAACGTCTTTCTGCCGGTGGGCTTCTACCTGCTGATTTTGGAGCTGCTGACACTGCTGGTCTGTATCGTCACCTTTGCCCCATTGCCAAGAGCTGCAAGCAACGCATTCATTTTTACGATTGCCCTGACCGCCTTACTTTTTCTCCTGCCTCCCCTCATTCTTTCTTTTATCTCCGGTTATCAGGGAGACAAGGCAAAGCACGAAAATAAGCGAGCACAGGAAAAGCAGAAGGCCGTCCAGTCAGATGTTCTGGTGCTGGAAACTGATCTGAATCGCCGGAAACGATATCTCCGGCTGCCGAAGATACTGGCTCTGCTGATCTGCCCCGGCGTTTGCCTAACTTCGGGATTTGTGCTTGCTCTCACCAAGAACTCCCAGGAGCTTTTATCCGTCCGGCTGCTGAGGATACCGTTTTTGGCGTTGATGGCTGCTGCTGTTTTTTTGTTTATTCCTCTGCTGATGTATTGGGCCAACTGCTCTGGCACTTCCTTAGTGCAGCGGGTTTATCTTACACAGAACCAGCTGTACTATACCGGATACAGCGGCAGCATGGAAGAGCGGGTGGAATTCACATTTACCTTACTCCGGCTGGAGAGCTATCATATTGGCAAGCGTTCCATTCGTGTCCATGGTCAGTTTACCAAAAAGACTAGGGACGCCTATGGCTCCAGCCAGAAAAAGCCATTCACCAAAACATTGTGGCTCCCCCGTACTTTCCCCATAGATCAGGAACAGGCTCTGCTATACTTTTTGCAGAATCAGGCAGCAGAAAATGTCTCTTGAGCCCCCTTGCCCTATTTTCGGCGGCTGTGGCTTGCCCCTGAAAAACGATATCCCTTAGATCAGGAAAAGAAAGAAAAAGGTGAACAGGAGGTGAATTCGATGTACAAAACGATGGTAGTCAAATATTCTCCCAAGGCAAAGGAAATGGCCGCCAAAGTAGAGGAAACGGCCAACAAAATGGAACAGGAAGGATTTGAACTTGTGTCCTGCTCCATCACGCCCTCTTCCAAAGGCATCCTGGTATTTAGAAAACCCGGAGAATCGGAGCCGGAAAAGTGAGTCTTTCCTGTTGCAAAGTACAAAAGCACTTAGAATCGCGTGGTTCTAAGTGCTTTTTCCTGTTATGTCTCTCAAAGCCGCATCCTGCCGATCCTTTGATTCCTCCAAGTCCTTGAAATCTCCCAGGTCGGTCAGCCGAACCCCGGAAGCGTCAACTTTGGCGTCCGGATTTTCCGCCTGACCACGGATGGTGGCGGGGATTTCACCGTCCAACTGCCCGCGTATACTCTCGGCCCGCAGCAGACAAACCTGTTCCAGCGTATCCACCGCCAGCCGGTGGTCTTCGTAGGAGCAAAAGGCGGTGGGATCTTTTTGAACATAAGGGGCAATCAGCTTTTCCGTCTGCCGGAGGGTGACTGCAAATTGTCCGCTTTCAAAATATTCCGAAAGGAGTTTGTGGAAATAGGCGTGATAGCGGGCAAAGTACTCATCGTGCTTCATCAGGTTGTGGTAAAGCGGGCGGCTTAGCATAACCTCCCCTTCCGCCGGGGTGTTAATGGGGTAGTTGATGAGAATGTTGGGATCTTTGATAGGGTCGGTCATTCCCAGAGCATAGGTGCCGAAGGCCAGGTTATAATCCCATGGAAGGATGCTGAGGATCCCGTCCTCCTCATACAAAAAATAATTGTGCCCGGTATAGCCCAGATAGCTGTCCCAGTTCATCACAAAGACCTGCACGGTGAAATACCGCAGCACCTCGTCCACATTGACGGCGATTTCCAGGTTTTCACCGGTGGACAGGGTTTTCAGCGCCTCGATCACCCGTTTCTGATCGGCTTCCGATCCCTTGAATTTGGCGTTTTCAAAGATACCGGGATAGCTGTCCGGGTTATCGTCGATATATCGCAGCGCCACGTCGGCGTTTTCCGCGTTCAGGGAACGGTAATCCGGCTTGTACAGCTTCCCGTGATCATTCCCGAAATTCCGGCGGGCAAAGGCTTCCTCCGGTTCCTCTACCGCCAGGAACAAGCCCCAGTCCTCCCCATTGACCGTCACCCAGACATAGCTGCAAAGGGGCGCAGGCACCCCCATGAACGCCATCATGTCGTAGACCATATAGGTTTTCAGGTAACTGTTGTCCTGAAAAGAAGCGTCCAGGGAAAATTTATCCAGCCCGTAATAATTCCCGCCGTCCTGGAACTGATCGAACTCCAGCTTGAGGCTGTAACGGGACAAACCGTATTCTTTCGTCAGCCGCAGGGAATTGTTTCCCTTGGCCCGCAGCCCGATATTATGAAACGCTTCTCCGTCGATTTCGACGGTGCAGGCCACATATTCTTCGCCTTCGGCGTCCTCGATAAAAGCACCCCAGTCCGCAATTTGAATATCAATGGTATGCACCTGGCTGTCGTCAAACAACCGGGTCACATATCCCGGGTTTTCGCTGGCCTTAGGGATCCCCAGCTGTTCGCCGAACATCAGAAGTATGGTGAGAAGGGCAGCCAAAACCGCCGCGCCGACACAGATCCGATCGATATACTTATGCTTCACCATCGCCTTATCCCATATAGTCGCCGTTGTAGGAGATCAGCACTACCCGGGACACACCGGGCATAGCCTCCAGCTCATTGACAAAGGCGCTGCTGTCCTCTTTCAGGCGGACTTCGTAATTCAGTTCCACACAGCCGTTGTCCACGCTCTTGCTTTTGAGATTCAGCCGCCTGACCTGGGACTTCACAAAAATCCGTGCCTGTTCCTCAATCCCGCTGTTTTCACAGTGCACCACCAGGATATAGGGGGAATCCGCCGTCTTCTTTTTGGAGAAAGCAACCAGCACCACCCCGATGAAGATGCTGCCGAATACCGCCAGCGGAATCAGGCCGGCGGCCAGCACGATGCCTACCGCAATGGCCCAGAACAGGAAAGCGATATCCATCGGTTCCTTGATAGCGGTGCGGAACCGGACGATGGACAGAGCGCCCACCATGCCCAGAGACAGCACGATGTTGCTCACCACCGTCATAATCAGCAGGGTGGTAATAAGCGACAGAGCAATCAGCGTCACGCCGAAGCTGGCCGAATACATTACGCCGCTGTAGCTCTTTTTATAGATGAAAAAGATAAACAATCCCAGCAGAAAGGCCAATACCATGGCAATCACCATGTCCAGTATGGAGATGCTGGCGATATTCTCCAGAAAGCTGGATTTGAAAATATCCTGAAAGGTCATAAGGCCCTTCCTCCTCAGATGGTTTTAATCGAACCGCCGGCTCAGGGCGTATTTGGAGCAGGCCGCAGCCTGCCTTCCGGGTACCTGCACCGCCATGCGGACAAGCTCCGGCAAAAACGCATCGTATTTGACTTCCAGTACCGTGCAGTGCTCCATTGTGTGCATGTAGAAAATCGCCGGATTCAGGAAGTCCACATTTCCAAGCCCGGTGCGGATATCCCGATCTAACGTGATCCGCACATTGCCGGGCGCATAGAGAAAAGCCTCTCGGTCGTAACGGACAATCGTCTTCGGCGACAAACCTTTCCCTTTGATTTTGCTGTAAAGCTCGATGAAGAGCGGTTCATCCGAATCCAGCAGGAATTCGGAGCTGCCCGAAAGCAGTTCCTTTACCTGTTCCTGCGTCATCCGGGCGCTGCGCTTGCCGCACAGGCCGCTTATTTTGTACTTCTTTTCCAGCCTGATAAAAGAGGTGTCCGTCCCGTAATACCGCAGCCGGAATTTTTCCCGCCGGTTGACCCCGTCGATTTTCTCCCGCAGGGCGCTGTCATAGGGTGTGTCAAAGTACAGGCTGGTGACCCGGTATGTACCCCCCGGCCCGGCGTTTTTATCGTGGGCAAACAGCTTTTTGAGCCTTTGGGAAAGCACCAGATCTTCCCGCAGGTTGATCCGGTGCTTCAGCTCATGCCGCAAGGGGAGCTCGTTTTCCGGCTTAGTCGTCATAACCGGAATCCCCATCGTCCCAATCATCGTCGGCTTCCCGGTCGTAATCGCTGCCGCCGTCGTCGTAATTGGTATCGCCGTAATTGGTATTGCCGTGATCATCATAGTTGGTATCGTTGTAATCAGTGACACCGTCATTATTCGGGCCATAGTCCGTATCATTGTAATCGGTGACGCCGTCGTTGTTGGGACCGTAGTCGGTATCATTGTAGTCGGTCACGCCGTCGTTGTTCGGACCGTAGTCGGTATCATTGTAGTCGGTCACGCCGTCGTTGTTGGGACCGTAGTCCGTGTCGTTGTAGTCGGTGACGCCATCGTTGTTGGGACCGTAGTCGGTGTCATTGTAATCGGTCACGCCGTCATTATTCGGGCCGTAGTCGGTATCGTTGTAATTGGTGGAACCGCTGCCGGTGGCCGGGGTTCCGCCCTGCGTGCCGGCAGTCTTATGTTCCGCCTTGACAACCTTGCCGGTGATCGCGTGGATGTCATACTCGTACTCGTTCCCGTTCGCCATGAACTCCAGCTCAAAAATCGGGGTTCCGTCATCGTGGTCGAATTCCTTATCGTCAAATACCGCGTCCGCTGCATTGACATTCGCCTGGGCAAGCGCAATTTCCTGCGCCTTTTCCAGCGTGATGTAGGGGGACGGCTTGCCGTCTTTGGCATAGGCGGGATCATAGTCATCGTCGTCAATGGTCACGATGCCGGAGGAAATCTCCAATCCCTTGACCGCTTCCTGCGTGCTGGCGCTCATATCCGCCAGAAAATCGTCGCTGGGAAGTACCGAGCCCGGCTCCAGCTGCAGGACGATGTTCTTTTTGTTGCCGTCAATGTCATCCACAAAGTAACCCGCCTCATTGATCTCAACGATCAGATCCCGCAGGACGGCCTCGCAGTCTTTTCCGATATAATCCGGATAGGCCTCCACAATGCCCTTGCCATCATCGTTCCGGCCGGTCAGGGCGGTGACTTTGCCGTCCCTGTTGTATTCGATTTGGATTTCCGGATTGACGCTCAAGGTGAGAACACCGGTTTCCTTCAGTGCCGTTCCCTCCTGCGCCGGTGCCCCGCATCCGGTCAGAAGGACTGCCGAGGCGACAGCCAGGGAAGAGACCGCTGCAAAAAGTTTTCTTCTCAATTTCATATGACTTGCTCCTTTCAGTTTCCGCTTGTTTTTGGCTTTTTGTTTTGCCTTACACTCATAGATTACGGAAACGGGTTTTCAAAACCGGGGTAAACTGGAAAATTTTTTTGAAAAATTCAGTCGTCATCGTCCGGATCGTTGTCATCGTCGTCATAGCCGCTGTCGCCGTCGTTATTGTCATCGTCGTTGTCGTCATCCTTGTTATCCGGATCATAATCGGTGTCCCCGTCCGTATAATTCGTGACCCCATCGCTGCCGGGGCCGTAGTCGGTATCCGTATACGCCGGCGAACTGCTGGCCGGCGGCGTATAGTCGGTGACGCCGTCGTTATCCGGGCCGTAATCGGTATCATCATAATCGGTGGCGTTGGAAGAGGTCGGAGGCACAACCACGGGGTGAGACGGCTCAGACGAGGAAGGCGATGTGGACTCCGGCTGAGAAGTGCTCGGCCGAGAGGGAGTCGAAGATGAACTGTTTTCCGGGCTTTCCTGACCCTGTCCGTCTTGATGGTTCGTAATTTCTATTGTAATGGTAATCCGCCCGTCCAAATGCTCCGTTACTTTGGTGCGCAGCTCCGTCCCATACTCCCGGAACAGGGCTTCGTCCGGGGAATCAATAGAGAAGGAAACCCGGCCGCCTTCCGACAGGAAGCCCATTTCAATGGCGCGGTCGATCAGCTCATCGGCAACCGTTACCTTGTCTTTTCCTTTTCTGTCATAGCCCTCCAGCAACGTTTTCCCGTCTTCATTCGTCCCCGTCAGCCCTACAACCGTGCCCTGCCGGTTCAGATCCATCTGTACCTCCGGGTTGATGGTCAGATATATGGAGGAATAGGGCTGTAGATAATTCTGGTAATAGCCGATGCCAAAGAACAGAAGGAAACAGGCTGCAATCGCCGCAATGCCGCTGCCGATCCACCGGACGGTATGCCGCTGCCTTTCCGGTGTCTCCTTCATCAGCACCGGATCATACACCGTCTGCCCGGTTTCGTATCGCAGATTGGCCGCTTTCAAGAAGCGCCCCTCTTCATCCAGAAGAACCGCATAGCCGGGGTGGCATTCCATAACCAGATAGCTCATCGCACTGCCACTCCTTTCATCACCTGTTTCAAATGCCCGCGTATGATTTCATACCCGTTGGTATAAATCAGAAGCAGGGCTACCATATACTTGCGGTGCCGCTCCAGCGTCTTGCGCTCCACACCGCTCCCCGTTGCCAGCTGCCCGATGGGCAGGCGTTTTGTCTTTAAAAGGTCCTCCAACAGCTCCGGGTTCCCCTTTGCGTATTCCAATGCTCTCCGGCAGGCGTCCAGCGTCCGCTGCTGTTTGGGGCAGTTGTCCGCCACATCGCTGAGGCTGACGCCGAATTCCTGCATCTGCCGCGTCAGCTCCTCGATCTCTGCGCGGGTCGCGTCCCGCAACGCCGTCTCTTCGTGGGGCTCCCTGTCGTCCGCCAGAGTCTCTCCCAGAGTTGCGTCTTCTTCTCCTATCGGTGCATCCAACGATATGACGCGGCTGTGGCGCTGTTCCCTGCGGCTGTAATCAACCAGGCGGCTTCGGATCAGCATGGCCGCATATTTCAGGAAGGAACCCCTGGTGCGGGAATACCCGCCGATTGCCTCGTGAAAGGCCATCATGGCGATGCTCAGCTCATCGTCCTGCCCCTCTATGGGAGGACGCTTTAAGAACTTCGCCGTTTCCGCCTTGATAAAGGGCAGGTATGAGCGGATCAGGTCATCCGCCGCCCGGACATTTTCTTTGGCCGCATAGACCTGTTCTACGATTTTATGTGCATCGTTCATGCGGCAGATCCCCTCCTATATATAGAATACGTCCCCATTTTGAAAAAACCGGGGTCGAAGCCAAAAACTTGTATGTATAAAACCCCATTATGTAATGATACCTCTACCAGTATTAAGACGCGACCATGAACGGGTTAAATTTGTGTAAAATCGATGTAAATCGAACGACGGAAGCAGGCGGCGCTTCCTCATTCCCGCATGTTTTCGCTTTCATATTCCATAATTTTACGCAGGCTTAACCTACTCATGATAGATGTCAAACACGAGTCACGATATAATTACACTGAATTGTTGTATCTAATTGAGGAGGCGTTTTTTATGGGGGCTTTCTTTGACTGGCTGCTGTCAAATTTGAACTGGATGATTCCAGTGATCTTCATCCTGGCGTTTGCGCTCCCGATTCTGTCCGTGATCCGCAGGCTGACGAAAGGGCATGTCAGCAAAAATCCCTGTACCGTGCAGACCGTAGGATTTATCCGCTCCACCCAGCAGACCGGCATGTATGTCAACGAAAACCCGCAGCTGCTTTTTGAACTGGACGCCCTGGCGGAGGACGGAACGGTGTTCCAGACCAGCGTGCGGAAAATCATCCCCATGACGGCGATGGCCGGTATGGTTCCCGGCAGGGCGATCCCCATCCGCTATAACCCGGACAACAGGACGCAGGCAGTGTGGGACGATCATCCGGACGAGTCGCTGGCGCAGGAACGCGCCGCCCGCTATCAGTGCCGGAAGCACCCGGGCGATCTTTCCTATGAACAGCGGATGGAACTGTTAAAAAACGGCGTGATGAAAAAGGCGTTGCTGAAAAGCTTCCGGCTGACAGGGAAAGAAGAAGCCGGGGACTATGAGGCAGAAGCGGCCATCCAGCTTGCTGGCGAGGAGCAGAGCGGCCACACATTTGAGCGAACGCTGTATGTACCCAATACGGCTTTGGAATACCTGATTCCCGGGCGGTATGTGGACGTGCGCATCATCCCGGGCAAGGAAGACCTCTTTGCTATCGTACTGGATACCTCCGTGGTGTCCGGTATCAGTTAAGAGGGATACGGCATCCGTTTGATACGGAGAAAGGGGCTGGCGTTTCGTGGAAAACCTATTGATCCAATTTTTCAACTGGATGTTTGAAAATCCGACTCGGGGTACCTTGCTGTCGTATGGGGTGATTACCGCACTGTGTATCCTGCTGGGATTTGTGCTCCCGGCCAGATCCGAAAGGCGGAAAAGGAAGAAGGAGCAGCGCTGGAGGGATGCCCGCACAGTGAAGACCTTGGGTTTTATCCGTTCTGCAAAGCATACGGGACGAAGCGTCAATGATAATCCCGAGATCCGCTTCGTGGTGGACGCGTTGGCTAAGGACGGAGCATTTTTTGAGACCACCGTGACGGAGATCGTCCCCCGGGCGCAGCTTTCCATGTGCGCCGTCGGAGCTCCGCTCTCCATCCGGTATGACCCGGCAGACCGCTCCCATGCCATCGGGGATGATAATCCGGATGCCGATGTGCTGAATGAGCGCATCGCCCGCTACCAGTGCCGAAAACATCCGGGCGAGCTGACCTATGAACAGCGCATGGAGCTTAACAGAAACAGCGTGGTCAAAAAAGCACTGCTGGAAAACCTGCGGCTGACCGGGAAAGCGGAAGCCGGGGACTGGGAAGCAAAAGTGACAGTTCGGATCACGGACAATACGGCGGGAGACACGGTCATGAACCGCACCCTTTACTTAAACGACAAGATGCTTAAGCATATGGTTCCTGGCAAATATATCGACATCAGCGTTGTGCCGGGCAGGGAGGACTTTTTCGGTATCGTAACGGATATTGCTACGAAGGTTGTCCCTGAGAAAAGCGGGTCTTGAATGTCAAGCGGGCGCTCTTTCCTGTCCGGGATAATGTCACAAAAGAAAGGATTGCGTTTTGAAAACGATCATTCATGATTTTTATAAAGAAACATTCTCTGCTTTTGAACTTCCGGATGAAAATGTTGTTGTTCTCAATGCGGACGGCCATTATGCTCCGTGCCGTGGCTGCTTTGCATGCTGGCTGAAAAATACCGGATTCTGTGTGATGGACGACTCCTTGAAACATGCGGGCGCTTTGATCGGGCAAAGCGACCCGCTGATCATTATCAGCCGCTTGTGTTACGGCGGCTACAGCCCCGGCGTCAAGGCTGTTTTGGACCGCGCTATTGGGGTATCCCTCCCCTTCTTTACCTGGCGGGGCGGCCAAACCCATCATATGGGGCGCTACCCGCAGCGAAAACTGCTGCGCATTCTCTTTTACGGGGATTGTACGGAATCGGAACGGCAGACTGCCGCAGAGCTTGCCGAGCGCAACCGGCTCAACCTTGGATACAAAACAGCGGAAACGCTGTTTTTCCAAAATCCTGCACAGATCAGGGGAGCGATATCATGAAGCTGCTGATCCTCAATGCAAGCCCCAAAAAGAGAGGCGGCGCTTCTCAATTTTTCTCCGGTATCCTCCGGCTGTTTCTTCCCGGCCTTGTCAAAAAACGGTTCCTCTGCGGAGCCGGAAAGACTTTGACCATGCGCTTTCCCAGTTGGGCAGCGCGGACGCCGTATGTATCTCTTTCCCGCTTTATGTAGATGGATTGCCCTCTCATTTAGCAGAGTTCCTATCGCTGGCAGAAGAATATTGTAAAGCCCGTTCTCTTCGGTTCCGCCTGTACGCCATTGCCAACAACGGCTTTATAGAGGGACAGCAAAACCGTACCGCACTGCGGATACTGGAATCCTGGTGCCTGCATTCCGGCGCTATCTGGAGCGGCGGGATCGGGATTGGCGGAGGCGTCATGCTGCGGGTGCTGGGAATCGTCTATCCTGTTTTGATCGCGCTATCTATCGTACAGATCGCCGTTTCGTTTCTTACGGCAGGAAGCGTACCGCCGGACATGCTTTATACCCTCGCCATTCAGGCGGGAAGCTGGCTGTTTTTCAATTCCGGCGTATTGTTTTGCCTGGCCCGGTTGTCTGCGGCTGTTCATAAGCGCAAAACCGTAAAGAGCCGCTACACCCGTGTGCTGCTTCCATCCTTCCTGTTTGTTCCGATTGCCGATCTGTTTATGATTCTATCCTCTCTGTCTTGCGGCCGGTTCCTGTTCGCACTTTTAAAACAGGACGATTGTTCTCGTCATAAAGGGTAAGGTGATTGCATGGAGTCCGTCATTTTATACGGAATAGGCGCCAATCGGCGCAAAATAAAATCGCGGCAGTCGGGTTAACGATTGCCGCGATTTCAGATAAAAGCTGTAAAATAACAGGCAAGGATTGCCCTCCGGAGGCGCGTTGGAATTTTACCGGTTTGGCGCATAAGTTTTTTTCATATGGTACAGATGGGAGAGGTTTTCTACGGAGGCCTCTCCCATCTGTTCGGATACCGCCACTACCAGTGCGTCCACCAACGCCGCAGGCGCCGTCATCGAGTGATACTCTTTTGCCTCTCCCCGATAGGCGAACAGCTGGATATCTGCCCGTTCTTCTTCCGGGACAAATGCACGGGAGATAAACGTAAGCGTCTGGTAACCGGCTTCTTTCCGGTATCCCAGGATCATCTTTCCCTCCTGCGAGAGCTTGGAAAAGCTGAACATAATCACCAGATCGCCGGCCTTTGCCTGTGAGAGCCCTTCCAGCACCTCCGAGCCCCCTGATGGCAGCAGAACGGACTGAATCCCAAGCCGCCGCAGGCGAAACATCAGAAGCTGCCCCAATGAGGACGACGCGCTTTTCGCATGGATAAATACCCGATGTGCAGAGCAAAGCGCCGAAACTGCCTTCTGAAATTCCTCCTGTTCCAATCCCTCCAGCGTTTTCTGCAGGTACATCTGCTGACGCAGGAACCAATTGTTCACGGTAAATGCTTCTTCAGAATGCAATGTCTGCATCAGTTTGGCAGCCGGACCTTCCGAAATGTTCTGATCTGCCACCAGCCGCTTGAGTTCCTTATAATCCCCGCAGCCCAGACGGCGCACAAAGCGGGAAATCGTCGTACCCGAAACATCAAGCTTTTCTCCCACTTCCCCGATGGAGGAAAGCAAAAATTCTTCCGGGTTATTGGAAATATAGTCCAGAATCCGGGATTCAGCTTTGGTGATCTGCTCCGGCATCCGGGGAAACTGTAAAGTCATCAGCTGCGACTCCTCCTGTGGCCTTTCTTTGCTCAAACCAGCTCTGTGTGGAGCTGTTATTCCCGCAGATCCGCATTCCAGTCAAAAATAATCCCGGTCTTCGGATCGATCTCAAACTCATATTTGACGCCGTCGTGGAACAACTCCCCCTCAAAGCGGCCCCGACCGTCGCCGCTTTCTTCCCGCATTCGGACGTTTTCCGCGCTGGAGCCGGGCACCTTGCTCTGGACGACCTGTTTAGCTTCCTCCAGCGTAACAGGGCTTCCGCCCAGCCTGTCCAGCCACTCTTCATCCACCTCGTAATCGGCACCGATGATCGTCCCGTCTGCTATTGCGATTTCAAAATCATAATCTCCATATTGGGTTTCAAATTCCACCTGGAAAATCGGGATATCGTTTTCCCGATCCCGTTCCACTTTCACGTTATAAGCGTCTTTTTCCGGAACGCCGGCATTTTCCATCGCCAGGGCAAGCGCGGCATCCTGATCGATTTCAGCATCTGCCGGCTGGCTGCTGCCGGATGGTTTTGAACTGTCCGGAATCTCATCATCCGGAAGGATTTCGGGCTGCGCGGTACCGGAAGCTGTCTCCTGCGGAGCCTGATCTGCCGCAGAAGATCCTTGCGGGGGATCGGATGGTATCTGGCCGGTTGTTCTGCCGCAGCCGGCCAGCAGCAGGCACAAAACAGAAAATAACAGTGCAATTCGTCTCATAAAGCGCTCACCTCTATCCTATAACAAGTATATCAAGAAGCCATGCTCTGTTCAAGAAAAAGGTCCATTACATACCTTTTCCCCGGAAAACCAGGATACCCTTCGCTGAGCCGGTGGTTGTTGCAGATACCAGTTCAAAACCCTTCCGGGACATTTCGTTGGCAGTCAGCTGGATCCTGTCCGCCATTTCTCCGGCTTTTGGCGAATAGTCGATCACCACCGTTTGGTAGGCTACGGCGAGCCTGTCTGAAAAAGAACAGGAATCCTGTTCTTTTCCACCGCCCAGCAGAACGCCGACATAGTCCCCGCCTAAAGCGTGAATCTCCTTCAGCGCCCGCTTCAGGATGCCGGCGGTTTTCACCTGAAACGCGGCCTGCTCCGAAACCATAATCTGATAGGCTCCTGACGACATTTGACGGCGCAGTTCGTCCAGTGTGGCGGGTTTCTCTGCAAATTCTGTCCAGATACAACCGTATTGCACCGCCTGATGGGTGTCGCTCCCGCTGACTACCGGTTTGTGGAGCCGTTCTCCCAGAGAACGGGTGAGCCGTTCGGCGCGTTCCCGGTCCTCCGCCACATCCTTGCCGTTTAAGTCCAGGAAATCCAGCCGTTCCAGCTGTTCCCGGGGCAGCTCCGGAATATGTCCGCCTGCCCGGTAAGGGTGGGCGGCGCCTACCAGAACATCGTATTCCCTGAAGAGGTCCAGCAGCTTTTCAAAGGGGAGAAAATGCCCCGGCTGCTTGTGCGGAGCCAACCGCTGATTGAGTTCCAGAATCGTTTCTACAGTTCCCAGCGACAGGATATGCCCACCCTCGGCAATATCCGTCTCCATGCCTGGGAATATCCGCAGCCCGTTTTCCAGCAGAAGGGCGTCTCCTTCCCGTTTGCTTTGATGCAAAAGATAGCCGTACAGCTCATCGAATTGCAGCGTATTGAAATGCTCGGTCAGGCACAGGGCGTCCAGCCCGGCCGCCTTTGCTTCGCCGAACAGCCAGTCGGTATATTGGGTGGAAAACGGAAGCCGTTTGGCCAGTTTCCCGTGAGTATGAAAATCCAGTTTCAAAGTGCAGCCTCTTTTCTAAAATAATGTGGATAACAGAATGGAAACCGCGATCCAGAGGAAAGAGATCGCCAGGAACAGCAGGTCGTTATAGGTGACCTTCAAAGTAGCAAGCTTCATCTTTTTCACCGCCTTGTTGACCGCCGCATAACGGTAGCCTTTGATTTCCAGCGCCTCCACCGTTGTCCGGGAGCGCTTGGCGGTGTTGAGCATCAGCGGGTAAAAGGCGTGCATGACCACTTTGACCTGATAAAACAGGTACTTGACTTTTCCCCAGAACCTTTCGTGCGCCGGCGGATTCCCCCGCATCCGGAAGGAGAGCAGGATGTTCTGGAACTCCTCCATCAGCATGGGCAGGATCCGATAGGCGTAGGAGATGGAAAAGGAGAGCCGTTCCGGGCAGCCGTACCACATCAGCCCGTTGGACAGCCGGTCCGGGTCCAGTCCGGAAAACACCGTGACGGAGGCCAGAGAGCAGGTGGCGACCTTCAGGGTGAGGATCAGCAGCGGGACGACCGTAGAATCGTCCCCACCGAAAAGGAAGGACACCACCAGCAGATATCCCGTCTGGGTAAAGACGCCGACCGCGAACAGCAGCAGCACCAGGCCCGCCACACGGGCCAGTACGGTGGTAACGAGCACCAGCAAAAAGCAGGCCATCAAAAACCATAGGTTATTCACAAACCAGGGAACCAATCCGAAGAACAAATACCACACCAGCAGAATCCGCGGATCCAGTCTGGCGATCACTGTGTCATCGTTGCCGTAGGCGTTTTTGAGCACCTGATTGCGCAGAAAGTCAATGGAGAATTTATCCAGGATATTTTCGGAGAGCTTCTTTTTCATCTTCGTTGCCATCCTCACGCCTCCTCAAAGCCATGCAGGAATTCCTCCACCGTATAGCAGAGAGCCCTGCCGTCCAGAGCCTGCCCCATGGAAAAAATCTCCGGCGGCCGGATCCCTACGGTGTTCAGGATTTCCTGATTTCCAAAGATCTCGTCCCGCGAACCGTCCGCTACCACCCGGCCCCGGCAGAGCACCACGATCCGCTGCGCCCATTCACAGACCAGCTGCATATCGTGGGTGGCGATCATCACCGTTTCGGTGATATCCTTCATATCCGTCAGCGTCCGCATGATCTCCTTGCGGGTGGCGATATCCAGATTGGCGGTCGGCTCGTCCAGCAGCAAAATGCCGGGGTTCAGGGCAACGCCGATGGCGAGACTTGCCCGTCGCATCTGGCCGCCGGAGAGAAGCCGGCCGTCCCGGTCCTGCAATTCCGTCAGCCGGAAGCGGGCCAGCAGTTCGTCGGTGCGCGCCTGCCAGTTTTCAACATCCCGTACCTGCATGGCATAGGCGATATCGGCACGGATGGAATCCTTGATAAACATCTCTTCCGGATTCTGATAAACAAGGGAAATGCTTCGAGACAGCTGTTCCGTCTTTTTCTTCCGGGTGCTTTCGCCGTTCAGGAGGATATCGCCCGTCCCCGGCTTGAGAAGGCCCACCATCAGTTTCATTAAGGTGGATTTCCCCGCGCCGTTGGAACCGATCAGGGCGATCTTTTCTCCGCGGCGGATCTCCAGATCCAGGCCGTCAAACACCAACCGGTCATCCCCTTTGACGCTGCGGTAAGCGATGGACACGTCCCGAAACTGCACATTCGGCTCACCGGCTTCTGCCGCTTTCTGTTCCGCAGAGGCACGGGGATGATACTGTAAGTTCCGAAAAGCGTTTTTCCCTTCTTCTACGGTGGTGGGCAGGAGCTGTCCCTCCGGCAGCCTGCCTTCCTGATTCATCCGGTGAGCGGCAATGGTCACCTGGGGCGGGAAGATATTGCATGCCTGCAACTCCTCCACCCGGCGCAGCGCCTCGCCCGTGGGAAGCTTCCACGCAACGCCGCCGTCCCGCATCAGCATCACATGCTTGCAGTAATCGGCGATATATTCCGTATGGTGCTCGATGACGATGATCGTCTTGCCATGCTTTTCGTTCAGCTCCTTCAGTACGCCGTAGATTTTATCCGCATGGCTGGGATCCAGCTGGGCGATCGGCTCGTCCAGAATCAGGATATCCGGCCGCAGGGAAACAGCGCCCGCCAGCGCCAGCAGATGGGTCTGCCCCCCGGAAAGCTGCCAGATATAGTCGTCTTCCCGTCCCTCCAGCCCGCAAAGGGAGAGAGCCTGCCGTCCTCTTTCGATATAATCCGGCATGGCGTAGTTCAAGCAGGCATAGGAGGCGTCATCCAGCACGGTAGGTCGGACGATCTGATTTTCAAAATCCTGATAGACATATCCCGCCTTGCAGGCCAGCGTCCCCACATCCGATTCCAGGGTGTTGATCCCTCCCACCTTGACGGTCCCTTCAAAATCTCCGTCGATAAAGTGGGGAATAAGCCCGTTTAAGGTTTTACAAAAAGTGGACTTCCCGCAGCCGTTGTTCCCAACGACCGCCAGGAAGTCCCCTTCTTCAACCGTAAGCGATATGTTCTTCAGAATCGGACTTTTTGCGGCGGGATAGGAATAGGTCAAATTCTCTATCTCGATGATGTTCATTGTTCCTCCGCCTGTTTCTTTCCGGCCTTGACTTTTAGCGCAACGATCGCAGCAACAGCGATTACGGCGGCAACTACAAGACCGATGGCCAGCGCTGTCCCGCTTTCCGCCCACTCGGCTTCCCATTCGATCAGCGGGGTGCCGCTGGTAGCCAAAAGCTCGGCACCTGCCGCTGCGGCAAAGGCAACGATACAGCCGATGACAACTTTGGCGTTGATCCCGCCCAGCCAGGTCTTTTCATCCCGCGGGCGCATTCCCAGCAGCGGCTCGATCTTGCCGTACAGCTTCGGCACCAGAAACAGGGTAGGCAGCAGGCAGAACAGGATACCGGAAAACAGCAGGTCGTTGAGGAACGCAAAGCCTTCGGTGGCAAACACGCTCTCCGGCAGGCCGGCTACTGCTTCAAAATCCTCTACGGCAAACTGTACCTTCAAAATATCTACGACGGTTCCCATCAGCAGCTGAAGCCCCGTCCCGGTAATGGCCGCGATGCCGACCATTTTATAGTTCTTCGGGTTCTTCACCATCCGTCCGGCAACATACACACCAATGGTTACCGTCAGGAATTTTTCCAGCTCGCCCAAGCCGCCGAACTGGCCCAGCATGATCTCGCTGAATACCAGCTCGCCGGTAGCCGCGCCCAGCGCCGCTGAAAGCGGGTCAAACAGCATGGCCAGCGTCAGCGGGATAAACAGGAAGTATTCCACCGAAAATTCCACGATACCGGCCTGAAAGCTGGGAATCAGTTCGGTAAACAGGGTTGCCAATCCATACAGCGCCATGGTCAATACGAAGACCATGAGTTTTTGCGACTGCGTCGCCGTCTGCTTTTTCGAGAGCTCCATGTCCTTTCATCCTCCAAATCAGAAATGATTTCTTGCATTTGTCTGCGTCTACAATATACCATACGTTCTGTTAGCTCTCTATCATGGCTGCGTAAAAAGTAAATTAAATTTGCGTAATTCCAATTTATAAAAATTTTTTACCGTTTCAAAATCAGGGTTACTTTCTCCGGATGAAGGACAGCAGGACGGCGAGGATCCCAACGAGAAGGACACCGGCCGAGAGGCCCATGAGGATGCCGGTGGCGAAATCCTGGAACGGGGAACCGCCCACCGCCCTGGAAACAATCCCCAAAACGATACCGAGCAGGATCAGCAGCACGCCGAAATACCGCTTCCGGCTGCTCCTGAGCTTTTGCCCTATCCGTGCGATGGTCTCCTGAAAGGAACCGTTTTGTTTCATATCGCTATCACCTTTCCTGTGCATATATAAAATCCAATCCAATTACATCCGTTTAACTGCATCCATAGCCAGTGCGGAACGCTCGCACTCTTCGGCGGACATGGTGACCTGCCAGCACAGCGGGCTGCCCTTCATTTTTTCCGCTGCGTAGCTCAAACCGTTGGTGCGTTCGTCCAGAAGAGGATGGTCGATCTGCTGCGGGTCGCCCAGCAGGATGATTTTCGTACCCATCCCGGCGCGGGTGATGATCCCCTTGGCCTGCTTGGGTGTCAGGTTCTGCGCCTCGTCAATGACCAGATAGGTTTTGGAAATCGACCGGCCGCGGATGAAATTGAGGGCCTGGGCGTCCACAATACCCCGGTCGAACAGCTCTTCCACTTTTCCGGAAAGGCTGCGTTCGTCGGAAAACCGTTCCTTTTCGTTCTGATCTACCAAAAGCTCCAGATTGTCGACGACCGGCCGGAGCAGCGGCGCGATCTTTTCCGACTCGTCCCCCGGGAGGAACCCGATATCATCGTCAAACTGGGCGTTGGGACGGCTGATCAAAATGCGCCGGTAATCCGGTTCCTCCTGCTCCAGCATGGCGTGCAGGCCGACAGCCAAGGTGTAGAAGGTTTTTGCTGTGCCGGCCATCCCCTTTACGATCACCAGCGGCGCTTCTTCCGCATCGGCCATCAAGGCCTCCTGTAAAAATTTTTGACCCACATTTCTTGGGGAAACGCCGTAGGGCTTTTTCTTCTGAAAAGCGAGCGGTACGATTTTCTTCCCGTCAAAACGGCCAAGCTGGGTTTTCCTGGCGGATTGGTCCGCTTTGAGGATGACAAACTGGTTGGGCACGAGCGTCACCGGAAGCTTTTCACCGGATTCGTCCGCCTGATACACATCTTCCGGCGCAATATGCTTCTTTTTAAAGTCCTCGAATTTCTTTTCCGCTACAAAGACCTCGCATCGTCCGGTATACTGTTCCTCACTGACAGGCGCCTGCTCAGTGGTGAAATCCTCCGCGGGAATCCCCAGCATCTGCGCCTTGACGCGCACCACAATGTCCTTTGTCACCAGGATAACCGGCGTTTTCCCGTTTTGCAGGCCAAGGCAGACCTTTAAAATCCGGTTGTCGTTTTTGTGCTCCGGGAAGCCCTCCGGCAGCTTCACGTCCACGCAGTTAACCTCCAGGCGCAGCGTGCCGCCGCCCGGCAGGGAGACGCCTTCCAGCAGGTTTCCCGCCGTGCGCACCGATTCCAGATACCGGATGGCCTGCCGCGCATTAGCGCCCCTTTCCCCCTCTGCATTTTTCAATCCGTCCAGCTCTTCCAGGACAGCAAGAGGTAAGACAAGATGGTTGTCCTCAAAGGATTGGAGAGCATAGGGGGCCTGAATCAAAACGTTGGTATCCAGCACATATGTCTTTTGCATGGCGTTTTCTCCTTTTTATGATAATTACAAGGGGTTTGATTCTCCGCATAACAAAACAGCCGGTTTTTCGGAAAAAGCGGCGCAAAGCAACACGCTTCCTCCGGAAAACCGGCTGATGCTATACAGGCAATATGCCACGAAATCATATAGGGCAAAAAGCATAGGCAACCCACTCCATATTCCTATTATACATTTAATGTATTTGGTTTTCCATATAACTGGAGTTAATTATCAGTAAAATACCAGTAGAATTAATCTATGATTATCTCCGGCTTTCTTGAAGAGCGCATGAGAACTTTTTAAATGATAGTTCCGTTTCTAAAGCATAACTTTGAGGGGTAAGGCGTTTTCTCGTTTTTTCGTTCAAAAGCGTTACACGCTTCATTGTGCAGTTTTCATGTTGGCTTTCATTTATGCAAAATCACTTCTGCGTTCACGATTTCTACCGCCGCTTCACGCAGCGCAGTCATCCTGTCCACCATTCTATCTGACTTTCTGCCTTTATCTGCTCGGTTACGCCCTTATACGCTGTCATCTGTTCTACCGACCGTGAAAAATTTTTTCTCCTGTTGGTCGATATCCGTAAGATAGCTGTTCAGGTTGTCGCTTGTGAGCAGATTCGTGCAAAATACTTTCCTATGCTGCCGGATATACCGTAAATGCCGTTACTCTAATATCCCATGGGCTTATTTTCTTCGGCAGGTAAAGTGAGATTCGGCAAATAGTAATCGCCTTGCAGCATATAAGTTCCGCCCATCTGTTCAAATAATGATTTCATTGCAATTTCCTCTAAATTTCAGTTTCAGATTTTTCTACAATATAACCGCACCGATTGGCTTTACCGCTTGTTTTCAAAACCTTCGTTACGGAACCTCATCATTGAGCAAGCGGCTTGTTTTTTACCTTCTGATCAATAGACAGGCGCACCGTAGTCGAGTATCTACCGGATAGCTGTTCTGACAAACAGAAGCCTCGGAGTTGCCCTCGACCGTGTAAACTTTGCCGTTTTCCACTTTTTGAACGATACCCGTACTGCGAGTGTGCAGCTGCACCCGCCCAGCAGGTATTCCACAGCTTCCGGGTAGGATTTGTTATAATACCTCCGCACAAAGTCAATCGCGTCGCCGCCGACTTCTTCGTACTGGTGATACCATAGGTTTCCGCGTACCGTGACCTTTGCAGAGCCGTCCCGCCACTCATACTCGCTGCCGGAGCGTTTTAATGTTTCACCTTGGGAATGTAACAGCCCGGCAATATCGATTTGCCGGGCTGCCTGTTTTTGTTCTTCTGTAAAGTGAATATATCGTGTTGCCATAAAAATTCCTTTCTGATTCAAACTGCATTTTACGCATTGCCACACTGCGCACTTGATATTTTCGTGATTGTGTGGTATAATACAAACGAGGTGAAAGACTTGTTGATACGCTCTGTGATACAAAACGAGGCTCTCCGAAATGAACGGATGATCCGTGAATACGAAGCTTTACTTGCACAATTACCTAAAGGATCACTCGTATGCCGCAGGAAAGAATATTATTATTTGAAATATCGGGAGAACGGAAAGCTGCATGATAAATACATCGGCAAGGATGCCGGTACCGTTGCTGCTGTCCGCGACAAGCTCGCACTTCGCAAACACTATGCAGAAATGCTGTCTGCCCTGAAACAGGAGCAGAAGACTATTCATAAAATGTTGGAGGGACTCGCATGATCCTTTATCATGGAAGCACCGTTCCCGTGGAAAAGCCGGAAATTCGCATCAGCGAAAGCTTTCTGGATTTCGGCACGGGTTTTTATACCACGACGTCCTTGCAGCAGGCGGAGCGCTGGGCAAGAATCAAGATGCGTAGAGAAAACAAACCGGTGGGGTATGTCTCCGTCTACGAGTTTGATTTTGATGCGGCCAAATCCCGGGTCGTCATTCACCGCTATCAGAACGCCGATATGGAATGGCTGCAGTTTGTTGTCAAAAACCGCAGAGGCGAAATGACCGATATAGCGGCGGATATGCACATCGGACCGGTTGCAGACGATAATGTTTACCGCTCTATCCGCCTTTTTGAAACAGGCGTTCTGGACGCGGAGGAAACGGTAAAACGGCTGAAAACAGAGGTCTTGCAGGATCAGTGGACATTCCATACGGAAAAGCTTCTTGCCTTTGTGAAATTTATTGAGTCCAAAGAAATCCGGGAGGAATAACGATGGGAAAGGAACAATTCCTTGCTGTCATGCCATATATCAGCGCCGATCTTATCAGTATGATTGCAAAAAAGAAACAAGTCACCGAAGACGAAGCCATCGCCATGCTGTACGCCTCCAAGCTCTATGCGGCGCTGGAGCAGGAGGAGACCAAGGTCTGGCAGTACAGCACGGAGATGCTTTATTCGCTTTTTGAACAGGAAGAACAAACGGGAAGTATTTGCTATCCCGATGTGTAAGGAGGCTGCCGGTATGAGTCAGGAAACTGCTTTCGCCGTATTCTGCATCGAAAACTATAAAGTCCACAAATCGCTGACAGGGAAACAGACTGAGGCGCTTTTCCGCCGTTACGGTGTGTTCGACTATCTGCGCGAATTTTATGATGTGCTGCATACAACGGGCTATCAATACATCAATAACGATATTGACATCTATCTGAAATCCCGTAACGCGGTTATTCCCGTGCAGTGATCGGTACAGCCGCGTTCGGCTGATTTAATATCGGATGTTAAATCAGCCGAACAAAATGGAAAGAGCATATTGAAAGCCTGCGGAAAAATCCGCAGGCTTTTCTCATCCCATTTTCATACCGTGCGCCTGTTTCTTTTCCTCGATCTTCTGCCGCAGCTTCTTTTCAATAACCGCCCGCTGACCGTCCTCGTTTCTGCGGAGGCGATCCGTAAACATACGGCCAAGCTGGGAGAGCAGACGGACAGCCGCCATGCCAAGAGACGGATTTCTCAGCCTGCCGCTGTAATAGCTTTGCAGCAGCCTTGCGGCATACACATTTCCTTGTTCTGCGGATGCCGACAGCAGAGCAATGCCGGTTTCTACATCCCGATCCGTTTCTTTCCCGAACAGCAGCATCTTTCCAAGCAGATACTGTGCGTATTGATTTTTTTGTTTTACGGATTCCCACAGCCAGTGTAATGCTTTCTCTGCATCCTTTGGAATCCCGTCTTCACAGAGATACAGTTTGGCAAGGAGATATTGTGCCTGACTGTTTTTCTGCATGGCGGAGGCAGTAAGCAATCGCTCTGCTTCCTGCAAATTCTTTTCGGTATGCTCACCTCGGAAACAGAATTTACCGAGCAAATACTGCGCCCACTGATTTCCGTCATCTGCGGATTCCCGAAGGAGCCGGATTGCTTTCACTTCATCGCTCTGTACGGCAAGTCCGGCAAGATGCATTTTTGCAAGGGAGTATTTTGCGTAGCTATTTCCCTGATCGGAGGCTTGTTCGAGCCATCCTTCCGCTTGCAGGAAATCCTGCTCTATTTCATCACCCAAAAGATACAGCTTTCCGAGACGGTACTGCGCGTATTCGTATCCCTGTTCAGCGGAGAGCAGAAGCCACCGCACCGCTTCAGCCGGATCGTATAGAGGGCTGTCCTTGTCGAGATATTCTTTTGCTTTGCGGTATTGGAACAGCGGATGGTCGGGATCATTCCACCACTTTTTGGGTATCATAGCTGTAGAATTCTTCCTCGCACAGCTTGTAGAAATCCTCCATAATGGGAAAATCCGAGGGCTTTTTTACGCTGTAGTCGGTGCTGTCGGTGATACCGAACCGGGCATACAGCTTGGAGAGCAGGATTTCAATGGTGTCGATCTGTGCATCCGAAAAATCCTTGTAGCTTCTGAAAAAGTCTTTTAGGAATGCGATGTGCTGGGAAAGCCTTGTCGCTTTTTTAAACGCCGCGGGAGCACCGGGATCAACATCGTCTGTGCTGTCATTCCAAGCTTTGGGTTCCAGAGGGTTAATGGTGTACTCGCCGGACAGAAAGTCAATATAGCAGCCGCCCAGCGCCGAACAGAGTTCCTCGTACTCGCTTTCGGGATCAAGGCAGATAAGCTGCTTGCCGGATTCCCGAAGGTTGGTGAGGATCAGCTTTAACAGATAGCTCTTGCCCTGACCACTGTTGCCTAAAATGAGAATATTACTTGTGGTCTTGTCTTCAGCTCTGCGGTCGAAGTCCACAAGAATGTTCGTCCCGAACTTATCTCTACCGATATATATTCCTTTCGGATCGGTCTTGCCGGAGAAGTTGAAGGGATACAGATTTGCCGCCGAGCTTGCAGGCAGAACACGCTCATACTGCGCACCGAACTGATTTGTGCCCACCGGCAGAACAGAGAGGAAACCTTCTTTCTGCCGTAAGGTCAGGCGGTCTACCGAAATTTTGGAGCGCGTCAGTTCCATTGCAATTTCGCTCTGCAGCTCTTTCAGCGCGTCCATATTCCGCGCCTTTAATTCGATGAACACCGAGCAGTGCAGAAGCGGCTCGCGGTTCTTGCGGAGATTTGCCAGCAATTCGATCACATCCTGGAGATTGCCCTCGGCTTCGATGGTTTCGTTTACATCAGTGCCGCCGCTTTTGAGCTTGTTTCGGCGGGTGGCGTTCTGGATGATCTTCCTCTGTTCCATGCTTTCGACCAGCCTGTGATAGATGCGTAAGGTCACGCCGCTGCGGTCGGCAAGCTGGGAAAGGATCGCCTGCTCCTCGGTGGAGGGCGGGTACTCACGGATCGCCCATACACAGCGATAGCTGTCGCCTACGATATAGTGGTCGGAAAGAAATTTGATTGTGCCGGGCAGGATCATGTCGAAAAAATCCTTTGTACGGATTTCTTCCTGTTCCTCCGGTGTGAGTACCTTTGGCTTTCGTTTGAACATTTTTCCTCCTTCCGTCGTCTTGCAGACAGAGGGAGGACATAAAAAATCAGCCGCTTTGCTGTCTGCAAAACGACTGATTGGTTTTCCTGGTTTGAACTTACAGTTCCATTTTCGGAGCGTAGCTCTCGGCAATGTTTTCTTTTACATCATCCTCTGTGGAAATCTCCTGTACCGGCGTATGACATATGGCAAGCTGCGAAAGCTGTTCGATCCGCCGCTGCGCTGCGCCGATGATTGCGCGGATACGAGTATCGTCTATATATTCCTCCGCGCCGTCCGCGGACAAAGCGTCGGCAATCAGTTCCCCGATATCCGACAGGCTGTCAAAATCGATCCAACTGAAGTCAGATACCAACTTTAACTGCTCCGCATGATGATTTTTAAACGGCTTGCAGACGACCTCTTTTTCCGAGCGCATCTGCGCGGGCACCTTGTCGTAGCCGAGGGAGGAGCCACTGTCATAGATGGGCGCAAAGCCGAGCCATTCCAATGTTTCGGCATTGCGGATCACGCCGAAATTGTTGAAATGCCGGTCTTCGTTGGCGATGATATAGTCCAGCACGATCATTCGGTCGAGATACGGCACGGTGTCTTTGATGCCGAGCGCCTCGCAGCAATTCACAAAGTGCTGATACACCGAGGTGCTGTTGTCCTTTTTCTGTGTTTTGAGAATGCGCCACGCCGGGATCAGCTCGGTGTTTTCGGTAATGAAATCCTCGCACACGCTGTACGGCGCTCCCTTGTTCCAGGTGACCGTGTACGGCACATGGGGGATACCGAGCCGTTCCATGATTCCGGATGCGATCACCTCGTTGAAAGGCTGCTGTCGGAACGGGTTGCTGCCGCCTTTGATCAGGCAGCGTTTACCGTCTATGATCTTCCACCGCTTTTTCAGATTACCGTCCGAGGTGTTGTCGGGGGAACTGAAATCCAGCGCGTCTTTCTTTTTATTTTCCCCGAACAAGACATCGCCGATATCGTCTGAAAAATCATTCTCAAAAAAGTTGATACTGTCCCAAGTAAGGTTGGAGCCTTCGGGACAGATCCAATACTGGTCGGACAGGCTCAGCCCCCAGCAGCGCACCAGCAGCATTTTGGTGCTGCTGATTTCCAGCGCCTCCAGCGCCTCGCGCACACCCGAACGGCTGGCGGGGATGGAACGGTCTGTCCACCACTCGTTGAGCGCCGCTCGGTCAGCAGCGCCTTTTCTTATCGGAATGCTGACCGGCAGATGCTCCGGCGCATAGACCGTCCCGATTTTTTGTATAAAGCCGGTGGCGTCATCCAGTTCCAGTTCCGCCACTGGGATTCGTTTATGCATCAGGGTGCATTTCAAGCTGTTCACCTCATTCCGTTTTTTGCTCACAGCAGAAGATGTTGCTTTCAAAGCGCGCAGCTTTGCCTGCAGCGCCTTGCGCTGTTCTATCTGTCCGGCAAGCGGTTCGATTTCCGAATCGTGCAGATACCGGCTCTGCTTCACGCCACTTTGAGACCATTGATGATAGTAATAGACCTTTCCGTTGATTTGTTTCTTTGAGATATATCCTTTCGGCAGATCGTTGATTTTTGCTGTCAATTCCGCTATTTGATTCAAAAGCTCATTGTCCTGCATCCGTACCGCCTCCGTTCATCGATTGTTATTATACCCTATTTTAACCCCTTTTGTCAATGAGACAGTGGGAATCGCCCATGAAAGGTTACAGTTTTACGGCTGCCACAATCAGCCTGCCGTTTTTTCCCGAACCGTAACAGGTGGACAGGGTGATGATCTGCTGACCGTACACAGGCGTAACGCCGGTATCATAGAGCGATTTTTGCAGGAACGCTGCGGTTTGTTCGGTGAAATCCGTGCTGTCGGCCGCATGAATAAAGCTGTACCAAGTATCGGTTTTTTGAACAGCGGCAACGGCAAAGACCATATATTTTTCCATACCATCTGCTGTTTGAAATTCTATAACCGGACGCGCGGCACAGAACGCCGGGTCAGTATAATTCCGAAGTGATGAGAACATCGTGCCGTTTTTCATGTTGTGACCGTAAACAATGAGATGATCGCTCTGCAGGTCGCACCGCCAGTCCAGAAACGGCACGCCGCTTTGACTGTATTCGCCGTAAAAACTTCGGCGCAGATATTTCTGCGGATTATCCGGGGTGTGCATGACGGGATAGGACATCGCATCCTTGGGCTTCACATCATCCTTTCCTTACTGCATTTTCATACCGAAATCCTGCGTTTCGCTTATTTCCTGTTCTTCTGCAAGCTCCTGATCCGTCAATCTGCGGAAACTGTCCTCGCCGGGGACAACGCCAAGCTGTCTGCCGTTATCAAAATCACAGTGCAGCGTTCCCATATCATCCACCGCCCTGACCGTACCTCTCGTGTTAGGCTCGATGGGGCGGGGGTCGTCGCCCATCTGCAAAAGCATGATCCTTGTGCCGGGCGGATAGTTGTCCTTCATACGCTGTGCAAAGCGCCGCTCTGTTTCAAATTTGTTCATCTCATTCCATCTCCATTCCAAATAATTCTTCCGGCGACCAGGTAAAGCTGAAATTCACTTCCTCTATATTGTCACAGTAATCTGCAAGGAAGCTGCTGCCGGATTTAAGCCGTGAGGAAAGCTGCAGAATATCCGAATAGGAGGCATCAATTGTTTCCCCCTCACCATAGAGGTAAGCATCGGCATAATCATATCGTACCTCCGTATTATTTAAGATTGCAGTGCCGTAGCGGGCGATGGTTACCGCCTGTACGATCAGACGAAAGGCATTATCGGAGATAATACCGCTGTCTGCCAGTTCGCACAGCGCTATTTGTTTCTCACCGGTCTGCAGCTCTTTTACCGCTTTCCACAGGGCGTAGCAGTCTGTCGGTACATCTCCGAGACGAACGCTTTTTAAATCGACCCTGCCGTTTGGGGAGAACAGGTGCTTTGTTTTTCTCCACAGTGTATGGTCGGCGGTCAGCAGATACAAAACAGCGAGAACTTTTTTGCCGGGCTTTCGCATAGATAATCGCTCGGCTTCAAAAATCTGCTTATGTCTGTCGTTTTGAAATGTCATTTTCACATCATCCTTTCGGCGGTATATTTCGGACAGGCGTTTTTGGAATGCTGTATTTTGGATGTCTTTGAATACGGCTTTCACGGCATCACCGACAGAAGCTGCGCCGCATCCAAGCCGGATATCCAACACAGGACAGAGTGTCAAGATGCATCCATTCTTTTTTCTGTAGTAGAGACAAAGCCTGCAATCGCAGTCTTTCTTGGTGTATTGATACAATCTGCGAAACCGACCTCCGCCTTTCTGTGTGCCGTAGGGCAGTTTTTTCATGATCGCCTCCATACTGTTGAGGGCGGGGGTATTGGTAAAGTACATTTTGTCAGCTCCTTTTCGTGAAATAAGAACCCGACCCGCCTGCGCAATCAAAGATTGCGGGCGGGTACCCCGGAACCTTGTTGTTTACGCAATGAAAAAAGCCCGAAGTCTTTTGCAAAACTTCGGGCAGTAAAAAGCAAAAACGGCAGACAAGTTTTCAGCGACTTGTCTGCCGTTTGAAGTAGTTATTCTGTTGTTACGGGAGTTCAAATCTATCCGCAAAGCAAAAACAGCCGTTTTATATCTGCAAATATGCGCCTTGAAATCCCGATGTTCGGACAGCAAAAAACCCCGATAAAATCGGGGTTTATGCGAAACATATCTTTTTTATGTTCCTGTTATGGCGGAGATGGAGAGATTTGAACTCTCGCGCCGGTTTCCCGACCTACTCCCTTAGCAGGGGAGCCTCGTCACCACTTGAGTACATCTCCATGGTAGCGTATTTCGCTTTCTTCTATTGTGCACCTCTGAGAGAAATGTGGCGGAGAAGGTGGGATTCGAACCCACGGAACATTGCTGTTCAACGGTTTTCAAGACCGCCTCCTTAAACCACTCGGACACCTCTCCACAGCGGCGTTAGCCTTGAGTGCTCTAGAATCATACCACACAAAATCGTTTTTGTCAACAGCTAACCTTGTCAAAAAGCGTCTGCCACCGCATTTTATGCCGCACGCATGGGGCCGGAAGAGCCTGCCGCCATGCGAATGTTTCTGTCCACGACTTTATAGCGTTTGTGGCGTGCCGCAAAGAAAGATTCGTCCAAGTGATAAAGCCCCCAGGCCATCAATAAACAGCCAGGCGTGGCCAGCATGGCAAGATTCAGCACACCGTCCGCATAGGCGCCAAATCCGCAAAATGCAAATACTCCCAGCAAAACAATAACCGTTTTCAAGATCAAACTAATGGATGCCTGTTTCATTTTTCGATTCCTCCGTTCCCTATCGTTACAATAATACAACTTTTAGTTGTTGTCAATATTTTTTACAACTTTTTTTATTTTAATTTTGAAAACTCTCTTTACTTCGACAACGAAAAGTAGTAGTATAAAATTAACAAGAAAATGACCAGAAAGGAGCTGTGTGCATGTTTGCACAGCGCTTGAAAGAGCTTCGCAAGCTTCGGGGCATTTCACAGGTGGCATTGTCCAACGAACTGGGGCTTTCGCAGCAAGCCATCGGCAAATGGGAAACCGGACGTTCCACGCCCGACCCCGCCATGCTGGCGCGCATCGCCGCCTTTTTTGATGTGAGCACCGACTATTTACTGGGCCGGACGCCGGTTTCCGACACCAGCGGCTGGCAGGCTGCCGGCGAATATCCCATTCCCATCATCGGAACCGTGCGCGCAGGTTACGGCGCCCTGGCTCTGGAAGAGGATTACGGAGAAGATTACGCCCGCGTCAAGGATCCCCAGAATTATTTTTATCTGCTGGTAAAGGGTGACAGCATGGAGCCGCGAATTTTTGAAGGCGACCTTGCACTGGTGCGCCGCCAGCAGACGCTGGAGAGCGGAGATTTGGGTGTTGTTGTATTCGGCGAAGGAGAAGGAACTCTGAAAAAATACATTCGCCGCGGAAACACTGTGATTTTGCAGCCTTTCAACAGCGCTTACCCCCCGCAGATCATCATGGGAGAAGACCTGGATCACCTTTACATTGCCGGCAAAGTGGTGGAAACCAAAACCAAATGGTAAGCTTTTCCTGACAGCTTTATCATAGCGCATCATCTGTACAATAAAACGTACTTTTAAGCCTCGGCGCAAAAAACGGCGAGCGGGGCTTCTTTTTTTGCGCCTTTTTAAGAAAGAGAGGGACCTTTGGATGGATCTGCTGAAGAAACTGGAAATTTTGACAGACAGTGCAAAATACGATGTGGCATGTACATCCAGCGGTGTGGACCGTCCCGGCGACGGACAGAGTCTGGGCAGTGCGGTGAAAGCCGGCATTTGCCACGCCTTTGCCGCCGACGGACGCTGCATCAGCCTGCTGAAGGTTCTTCTGACCAATGTGTGTATTTACAACTGCAAATACTGCGTGAACCGCGCTTCCAACGATGTGCCCCGCGCAGCGTTCACGCCCCACGAACTGGCTGAGCTGACCATTCAGTTTTACCGGCGCAATTACATTGAAGGGTTGTTTCTTTCCAGCGCAGTCATCCGAAATCCCGACTACACCATGGAGCAAATGATTCAGGCGCTGGAGCTGCTGCGCAATGAATACCGCTTTCGGGGATACATTCACGCCAAGACCATTCCCGGTGCTGACCCCGCCCTTGTCACCCGCCTGGGATTGCTGGCGGACCGCCTGAGTGTAAACATTGAATTGCCCAGTGAACGAAGTCTTTCCCTGCTGGCCCCCAACAAAACCAAACGTGCAATTTTGGCTCCCATGGGACTGGTGCGGGACGGAATGGCTGAAAACAAACGGGAATTGGCCGTATACCGTCATGCGCCCCGTTTCGCACCCGCCGGACAGAGCACCCAAATGATTGTGGGCGCGAGCCCGGAGACCGATTACCACATTCTTCGCCTGACGGAAGGGCTGTACCAGCGCTATCAGCTGAAGCGTGTTTTCTTCTCCGCTTATATTCCCGTGGCGCAGGACACGCTTCTTCCGTCACTGGATACCAAACCGCCTCTTTTGCGGGAACACCGCCTGTATCAGGCCGACTGGCTGCTGCGCTTTTACCACTTCACTGCCGGTGAAATTCTGGATGAGAAAAATCAGAATTTCAACCCTTATCTGGACCCCAAGTGCAACTGGGCGATCCACAATCTGCACCTGTTCCCCGTGGATGTGAACACCTGCAGTTACGAAATGCTGCTGCGCGTTCCCGGCATCGGTGTCAAAAGCGCTCAGCGCATCCGCACAGCGCGGCGGAACGGACGCCTGGGACTGCCGGAACTGAAACGCATCGGCGTCGTGCTCAAGCGCGCACAGTTCTTCATTGTGTGCAAGGGGTTCCACCCTTCCGGGGCCAGCCGGGAGAGCACGGTGCGGGCACTGCTGGACCCGGCCGCTTTCAATGCAGGGACCGAGCAGTTGAGCCTGTTCAGTGCGCCTGCGGTGCAGCAGCTGGCTGCGGAAGGCATGCCCCTGCCCCTCGCCGCCAAAACCGTGGAAGAGGAGGCGGTCACATGCCTGACACGTCAAATGTGATTTATCTGTACGATGGCAGTTATGACGGCTTTTTGTGCTGCGTTTTCGACAGTGTATACCGGCGCGAACTGCCCCAGGACATCCTTCCGGAGGCGGAGGCACAACCGTCCCTGTTCTCCGTGCGGTATGTGGAAACGGACCCGGAACACGCCCAACGTGTGCGCGCTTCCATCCCTCAAAAAATCGGGACCGAAGCGGAACGATTGGTAAAGGACGTTTTCTGCTCCTGCACACCCGGACGGGAACGCATGATTCTGCGTTTTCTGTTGCTGGGCTACCGGATCGGGCACCGGGTTGTGTACCTGGCCGGGCACGAAGAGGTACAGCCCATGCTGGCCGCACAGCAGTTTCTTCACAACGAGGCGCACCGGTTTGTGGAGTTTCTGCGCTTTTCCGATCACGGCGGAGTGCTGACGGCCGAGATCTCTCCAAAATCGTTTGTGCTTCCTTATATTCAGGAGCATTTTTGCAGCCGATATGCCATTGAAACCTTTTTGATTTATGACCGCATTCACCACGCGGCTCTGATCTGGAAAGACCGGCACGCTTCCATCGTACCGCTGGACCATTTTCAGCCGCCGCCCCTCAGCGAGGACGAGCGAAAATACCGGGCCCTGTGGCAGCGCTTTTATGACGTCGTCGCCATTCCCGACCGGGAAAATCCGCGCTGCCGGATGAACCACTGTCCCAAGCGCTACTGGCCGGACATGTTGGAAATGCCGGGACACGTCAAAGAAAATTTCGCAGGATCTCCGCGAAAAATCCGCCAATAAAAAAAGCGTTCCGACCGGAACGCTTTTTTCTTTTACGGCTGGCTGAGCACCAGCACATCTCCCTCCTGAAGGACTGTATTCCCATCGGGCAGAATCACCTGACCGCCGCGCCGAACGAGAACCGCCAGTTTATTTTCCCCGAGCCGAATTTCCGAAAGAGCCTTTCCGCACAAGCCGCTCTCCTTTTCAACGGTTCGCTCAATCAGGCATCCCTCTGTATTATTCTCCGGAAGGAGCGCACTGAGGACCACCTCGTCCCCCTCCTGAAGGAGCGTTTCCCCGGTGGGGACGATGCGCTGGCCTTCCCGAACCACAAGGACCAGAAGAAGCTTCGGCAAAAGTTCGATTTCCCGCACTTTGTGCCCAATCCACGGATGGGGCGCCTGCACGGAAAGACTGAGGAACTGAATGGGCAGTTTCTCCGAATAGTCGCTGAACGTTTTCAGGATATCACTGTTCCGATCGATGGTTTTGAGGCTGCGGGCCACCTTTGCCAACAACGTGCCCTGCAGTCCGATGGAAAAGAGCACAATGAAAAAGACAATGTGGAACACATCCTGCTTCATATATGCGGGATGGACCGTGGCCACAATGGCAAACACAATGGAAGCCGCGCCCCGCAGCCCTGCCCAGGAGACCAGCAATTTCTGATTGAGCGGGCAGCGGAAAGGCAACAAAACCGCAAATACTGCCAGAGGGCGGGCTGCGAATGTGAGGAACAGCGAGATGGCCAGCGCAGACAGCGCCACCTTCGGCAGCTGCGAAGGAAACGAGAGAAGCCCCAGCAGGAAAAAGATGAGCATCTGCATCAAGCCGGTGAGCCCGTCAAAAAAATGAACCATGGCTTTTTTGTGCGGGAAGGGCCGGTTGCCCAGCAAAATGCCCGCCACGTAAGCCGACAGATAACCATTTCCGCCTAAAGCATTCGCCCCCGCATAGGAGATCAGCGCCATGCTGAACACAAAGATGGTGTCAAAGCCATCGGTTGGGAAACGCACATGATCCAGCACCCATCCGGCCACCCATGCGGTCAACAGGCCCCACAGGGCACCGAACACAAATTGCGCCGCAATCATCCAGAAAAGCGCACTTCCGCTGGACTGCCCGTTCATGACCGACAGAATGATGACTGTAAGCATGTAAGAGCAGGGATCGTTGCTTCCGCTTTCCACCTCCAGCATGGATGCGGTGTTGTCCTTCAGGTTCAGCCGTTTGGACCGAAGAATGGAAAACACAGACGCTGCGTCCGTGGAGCTGACCACTGCACCCACCAGCATACTTTCCCAGAACGCAAAATGAAGCACCCAAAAACAGAACAAGCCGGTGGCGAGCGCGGTGAGCGCGACCCCCAGCGTGGAGAGCAGCACCGCTTTGACCGCCACCGGGCGGGCCGCGTTCCAGTTGGTGCCGAACCCGCCGTAAAACATAATAAAGATCAGCGCAAAAGAGCAAATGGTTTCCGCCAGTTCAAAATCGTCAAAGGGAATTTTAAAAAGGCCGTCCGTGCCGAACAGCATGCCCAGCAAAATAAATGCAAGCAGCATGGGCAGCCCCATTTTTGCCGCGATCTTGTTGAGCAGCAGGCAGACCAGAATGACCACCGCTGCCAAAAGAATCAATCCGTTCACAAAAGCCTCCCTTCGGCATAAAAAAGTCCGTACAGTAACAGTATAACACAACCAGAGGATATTCCGCAAAGAACGAAGGCGAAGAAACGCTTAATTTTCACAAAAAAGCACAGAGGCGGAGGCCTCTGTGCTCAAAATGGATTTACTGCATTGGATCATAAGGCGGTTCCGGCATTACGATCGCAGCGATGATGTACAGCAGGAAACCAGATCCCCAGAGGATGACCGCCGCTGCAAATGCCAACCGAACCAGCGTGGGGTCTACGTTAAAATACTCCGCCACGCCGCCACAAACACCGAACAAAATGCGGGAACCCCGCGCTTTATAAAGTTTTTTCCCATCCATCGTATGCTTCTCCTCTCACATTTTAAAATTCGACTTTTACACTACCCATATCGCATTGAATCTTATAAAAATTTTTCGCCTCGGGGAAGATTTCCACTTCTGTATCCAAGCCGTTGTATTTCTGGCCGTCCACGGTGACGGTGCCCATGCTGCTGGCCACACTGTAGCCGTATTCTTCCGGCTTTTCCAGTTCCAGATCCACCTCGCCCATGTCACATTCCACCGTGGTCTCGCCCAACAGGCGGCCCGAAAGATCCAGTTTGCCCATGGAGACATCCAAATTCGTCTGTTCCTCCACTACAAGATGTTCCGCGCCGATGGAGCCGACGCCCACTTTGAAATCCGCCGCTTTGCAGTGAAGGTTCTCAAGATCCATCCGGCCGGCGCCCACATCCAGATGAATCCAGTCCAGCAGGCGGTCTTCCGGAATGGTCACGACGATGCGGGCACCTTCCAGGTTCGGTGTTCCGTTTTCAAGAATCCAGACGCCGTTGGATACTTTGTTTTGCCGAAGTGAGCCGCGTGCGACTTCCAGTGAAAAACCGGTTCCGCTGCGCAAAGTGAGCTCTCCGCCGCCCAACTCAAACTCCAGAGCACGAATCTCCCCCTGGGGCACCTCTACCGATGCCACCGTCTCCTTCGTTTCCCAAAAATGCCAGCGGTCAAGCCATTCGCCGTTCCAGTGCACATGCTGGGGACGGCCACCCATCAGGTAACCCACCAGTCCCAGAACCAGCGAAAACACCAGAACTGCCGAACACACCTTTACGATTCGCTTCATGGCTTATTTTCCCACCTTTCCACAAACAGCCTGCACCGCCCGGCGGACCAGGCTTACCAGCCATGGTACAAAACGGCGCAGCAGCCACACACAACCGGCTGTCAGAAGGACGCCGATTGCGATGCTGGCCATGGACAGCGCCATGCTGACCATTCCATCCGCCGGGTTGCCGACCAGCGTAAACAGAGAGAATATCAGAGCGATCGCACCGCCTGCAATGGCCGAAATGCCGCCGATAAAAATCCCCAGAATGCCGCCCAGCAACCCCATAAGCGCGCCGAACAGTCCCCCCAGTATGCCGATCCAAAGGGGGCTTGTGAAAACCAGCAACAAAACCAGCAGCACACGGCTGTTGTTTTTGCTTTTTGGAAAAGGCTGTCCGCCGTACGCCGCAGAGCCCGCGCCGGGGGCGCCGCTCTGCGCCTGCTGTTCCGTTTTCCGGCTCCAGTCCGGCCCGTTCAGCGTCAGAGACGGCTTGGGCGTCTCGTGGGGCGCCGCGCTCTCGTCGGACAGCCCCAAATTGGCGCGGATGATGGCGGCTACTTTTTGCGGGCTTCCCAGTTCTGCCAGGACTGCCGCCTCATTTTCCGGCCCCGCTTCATCCAGATACTCCACATAAAACTTCAAGGCTTCCTGGCGCTCTACCGGCGCCAGGCCGCTGAGTTCTGCTTCAAGCTGCTCGAGGAATTGCTGTCTATTCATTGCCGATCCCTCCGAATAACACATGATTGATCTTCTCCTCATATACTTTCCACTCGCGGCGGTAGGTTTCCAGCCGCTCGTTTCCCTTTTCCGTAATGCTGTAATAACGGCGATTGCGCCCCGCAAATTCGCGGTCGTATGTCTCCAGGCACTCGTCCCTTTGCAGACGGCGCAGCACCGGATACAATGTGCTCTCCGACACATCCATCACGCTGCGCACATCCTGGGTGATTTTATAACCGTAGGTGCTTTCCTGGCTGACAATGCTGAGCACCAGCGCGTCCATCAACGCGGCACCTGTGTTAAAAGCCATGCAGACCCCTTCCTTTCCCGGGTATGTACCCGCATCATTCTCAGCTTCAACAATATTATATTGAATATAATATTAAATGTCAATACAGTATTGTATGAATCACACTTACTTTTAATACGATGCAGAAGGAACTCTTTCTTCAAAAAAACAGAAACCGTGCTATACTACTATTATTCAGGAAAGGAGACCGTCTCTTATGGAATGGTTCTTTTGTTTAATCGCCGTTATGGTAACCGCGATTTTTGCCGCATTCTGGGCCTGGCAGTACCAGCGCCGAAAAAAAGCCTTGATGAAGCGCATTCGCAGCGCGTTCGGGCAGGAACCCGCCAACGGAAAACTGCAAAAGGACACCGGCCGGCTTTGGGAGATCTGGAAAAGCGAGGACTGTTTCACCGTGGACGATCAGACCTGGAGCGATTTGGGAATGGATGACGTCTACCTTCGGCTGGACTGCTGTGAAAGCGCCATCGGGAAAGAATATCTGTATGCGGCGCTGCACCGGCCGCTGGGGCCCGAGGGTGCCGCGCACCGCAGCGAGCTGCGAAAAGCCATGGAGCAAAACCCGGACATGCGGTTTGCCCTGCAAATGGAGTTTGCCCGGCTCGGGCGTTACGGACGGGACTTCGAACATCTGCTGAACGATCCGAAGCAGGCGACGCTGCCTTTTTCCCGGTTCTATCCGATTTTTGCACTTCTGCCCTGGGTAAGCCTTCCCCTGCTGTTCTTCGGGCCGCAGGGCGGCCTTCTGTGTCTGTGTGCAGTCTGCCTGAATATTGCACTCAGTGTGGCCGCCAAACCCCGCCTGGAAGGAGAACTGCAGGCGCTGGGGTATCTGGCCGCCGCACTGCAGACAGCGCGCCGCCTCGCAAAGCTGACGCACAGCGAACTTCCCGAATTGTCAGAAGAACTTCGTCTGAATCTGGATTCATTGCGAAAGCTGATGGGGCCGCTGTCCGCCTCCGCCTGCCCGCCCCCGGCGGGAGACGCGGGAACGTTTCAGGAAGTGGCGGGCATGCTGACCTTGTGGCCCCTGCTGTTTTACGGGCGCTCCATCAAACTGCTGGCACGCAGCCAGAAGCAGGTCTGCGGAGTGATCCGCCTGCTGGGCGAATTGGAACTGGCCATTGCGTCCGCCTCCTTTTGCGCGGGAGTGCCGGGCTGGTGCACACCCCAATGGGCCGACGAAAAAGAGCCTGTGCGGGTGGAGTGTGCCGAATTATATCATCCGCTGTTGAGCGAGCCCGTAAAAAACAGCGCGGTGTTTGAGCAGAACACGCTGTTTACCGGTTCCAATGCGTCAGGAAAATCCACATTTCTGAAGGCGATTGCCGTGAACGCACTGCTGGCAGGCTGCCTGGGTGTGTGCTGTGCGGAGAAGTTCCGTCTCCCCTTCATCCCCGTGATCAGCTCCATGGCGGTGCGGGACGATCTGCTGGCCGGTGAAAGTTATTTTATTGCAGAACTGCGAAGTCTGCTGCGTCTGGTCCGGCAGGCACAGGCCGGCCCCTGTCTGTGCTTTGTGGATGAGATTTTGAAGGGGACCAACACCGTGGAGCGAATTGCCGCATCGGCGGCAGTTTTGGAACAAATGGACCAAACCCCGGCGCTGTGCTTCGTGGCCACCCACGACGGCGAACTGACCCGGATTCTTTCTTCTTCCTGGGACAACCGCCATTTCCGTGAACAGGTGACGGAACAGGGCGTGTCATTTGATTACCGGCTGTACGACGGTCCATCCGTCACGCGCAATGCCATTGCTCTGCTGGACACCATGGGGTTTGGGCAAAGCACCATTCAGCGCGCCCGGGAACTGGCGGCCTGCTTTGACAAAACGGGGACCTGGCCGGGTGGAACATCGCGGTGAAATGTGTTATAATAGCGCAAACGGTCTTGTTTGACCGCTGTTTTTACCGGATTGAATAAACGCGCGCAAACCGCGCGGGATTGGAGAGTATTTACATGATCGAAATCACCATGGAAAACGGAAAAACCATTCGGGTGGAGCTGGATGCCAGCGCCGCCCCCATCACGGTGGCCAACTTTGAAAAGCTGGTGCGCGATGGGTTTTACGACGGCCTGACCTTCCATCGCATCATCCCCGGCTTTATGATTCAGGGCGGATGCCCCGAAGGGACCGGCATGGGTGGCCCGGGCTACGGCATCAAGGGCGAATTTGCCTCCAACGGCGTAAACAATCCCATTCGCCACACCCGCGGCGTGATCAGCATGGCGCGTTCCTCCATGCCCAACTCCGCCGGCAGCCAGTTCTTCATCATGCATGCGGATGCACCGCATCTGGACGGTGACTATGCCGCTTTCGGCCATGTGGTCTCGGGCATGGACGTGGTGGACGAAATTGCCGCCACCCCCACCGACTGGCGGGACAAACCCACCACCCCCGTGGTGATGAAAACCGTGCGCGTGGTGGAATAAAATGAAGAAGATCCTTCATTTCTTTCTGGACAAAAGCCTGCTGCCTTTTCTGATCATCGGCGGCACCAACACCATCATCACACAGGTGGGCGAACAGCTGCTGCTGGGGCCGCTGGGATACTGGGGCGCATCGGCGCTGATGTACTTTTTGTGCAGCATCGCCAGCTTCATTTTGAACCGGAAGTACAGCTTTCACAGCACAGCGCCGCTGCTGCAGAGCGCGATCCGCTTCACCGTGCTGGTCAGCGCATGCTATGTGCTGAGCCACGGCTTGTCCCAGTGGATCATTCCCTGGGGTCTGGAACTGGTGTTCGGCACCGCACCCAGCTGGGCAGAGCGCCTGACGCTGCTGGGAGCGCAGGTCATTTTTACGCTGCTGAATTACGTGGGCCAGCGTCTTTGGGCATTCAAAGAATAAGCAAAAAGCTTCGGGGCAGTTGCTCCGAAGCTTTTTCTTATTCCTGTGCTTTTTCCACCCGGCTGGCATACACCGTGCCGTCCTCCTGCTGCTCTCCGCTCACCTGCACGAAAGCGCCTTCCTGCAGGACTCCCTCTTCCAAAACTGTCTGTTCATCCAGCCGGAACGTCTGCTCTGCGCCGTCTACCGAGAGGACCAGCTCCTCCTGTGTCCAGCGCACCACCGTGCCGCAGATCAATGGTGCCGCGGCCAGATTTTCATCCGCAGCCACCGCATCCTGTGCACTGTACATTCTGGCCTGCATTTCCTCAGGCGCAGCGGCAGCAGCCGCGATGCTCTGCGTCCCGCCGGATGCATTCTGCAAACCGATGCTGGGCCAGATGGTCGCCACCGCCAGAAGCAGCGCGGCTGCGCAGGCAGTGAACGCCACAGCCTTTTTCAGCGGAACAATGCGGCGTGTTTTCCGGGCGCTTTCCATCCGGCGCAGGGTCTCCGCACGCCAGTCTTCCCCTGGAGAGAGTTTCTGCATCCCGGAAACATAATCATCCTTCCACATAGTCAAACTCTCCTTCCAGCATTTTTGCAAGTTGCTTGCGCGCCCGGGCCATCCGGCTGAGCACGGTGTTTTGCGGCAGGCGCAGCAGCTTCGCCAGCTCGGCCGAGGAATAGCCCTCGACATAATATAAGTACACGACCTGCCGATATTTTTCAGGCAGCTTTGCCACCGCCTCCAGAACGGTGCTCTCCCCGGGGGTAAAGGCCGCGTCGGGCAGGGTATCGGGCAGGCCCTGGGTGCGTTGCTGCCAGGCGCTGCGCAAAAAACTTTTACTGCGGTTGATGGTCACCCGAAGCAGCCACGCCTTCTGATGCTCATCGCTTTCAAACTTCGGCTGGACGCGCACAAGGCATACAAACACGTCCTGGGCAATATCTTCAGCGTCATGCGGATTTTTCACCATGGCATAGGCCGTGCGGAAGACCATGTCTCCGTACTGGTCCAATATTTCCTGCGCGCTTTTCTCCATTGCCCTTCTCCCCCCTTCACCGGGAATACGCCGCAGCCGGGCGTATTCTTGCATTCCTTTTGACATTATGAAAAAAAATCTGCGGAAATGCAAGCCTTTTCAACGAAACAGCCGCACCGGGCGAAGGCCGGTGCGGCTGTTTTATCATGCTTCTGCTGATTTTTCAGGCTCGGCGGCCGCGGCTACAAACCAGAACGTGCTGCCCTTGCCCAGTTCGCTGTCCACGCCAAACGCATAGCCATGGCTGATGAGAATGGCCTTTGTGATGGACAGACCCAAACCGGTGCCCACTTTTCCCGCATCCGCGCGGGAACGGTAATATTTATCGAAAATATAGGGAAGATCTTCTTTGGAGATGCCTGCGCCGTGGTCAATGATCTCCACCCGCGTGCTTCCGTCTGCCTGCGGCTTCACATGCAATGCCACATATCCGTCTTCGCCGATGTGGTGGATGGCATTGGACAAAAGGTTGTGGATGGCCCGGCTCATGCTGTCCGGGTCCGCTTTGACCATGCAGACCTGGTCGGTCTGCACATCCAGATGGTACCCGTTCTGCTCGCATACATTGCGGTAGCGATCGGCCACTTCGTCACACAGCTGCGCCAGATCAAAGCGCACCGGTTCCATTTTCATGGTGCCGGAGGAATACTTGGACAGCTCCATCACGCTGTTCACAAGCCCGCTGAGGCGGTCGGTCTCATCCACGATCACGTCCAGCTGATCGGTGCGTTTCTGCTTGTCGTCGCCGGTCAAATCACGCACGGTCTCGGCATAGCCTTTGATCAGCGTCAGCGGCGTGCGCAAGTCATGGCTGACGTTGGCGATCAGGTCTCGCTGCAGCTCCGACGTGCGGCCCACTTCGGCGGCCATGGTATTGAAGTCCCGTGCAAGCTGCCCCAGCTCATCAGCATTTTCCGGTTCGCGCACACGAACCTGATAGTTGCCCTTGGCCACCTCCCGGGCGGCATGGGACAGTTCGGTAATGGGTTTTGTAAACCACTTGCTGAACAGGTAGGCCCCCAGAATGCTCACTGCCAGAAGGACCGCCGCGATGAGCGGAACCTGCTGGCCAATCACCTCGCCGGCCTGCCCGATGCGTTCCAGGTCTGTGGAAACGATCACCGTATAACGGTCCGCCACATTCTTGCAGACCACCATCTGGCGCATGCCGTTCTGCCCGTTCAGCGTGAAATACATATCGCCGTCGGCCAGCGTCTGGGCCCGGTAGGCCAGCACGTTTTTATTGTTCCAGGACGGCAGGCCCGTATCGCCGAACAGCGTCGTACGGGCCGGATGCAGAAGGCACTGCCCACTGGACAGCGCGTGATTGCCCAAAAGGCAGTTGTAGTTGGCATCCGCGATTTCAATGCATTTTCCCAGCAGCATCGTGGTATATTCCGGCTGCTGAACAGCGCTGTAAAAGTCCGGGCTGATTCCATTGGGCTGGCTCGGGTCCTCCAGCGTCTCATATTTCTGGATCAAAAGCGAAAAGGCATCTGCTGTGCGCTGCAGATCCGTATGCACCTTGTGGGTGTAAAACGACTCCAGCAGCCAGACGTTTAAAAGCCACACAAGCCCCAGCAGGACCCCGCACAAAAGCACCACAAACACCATCAGTTTCTGACGGATGGTACTCAGCCCTTTGATTTTCATCCCTCTTTGACCTCCGGGTCAAATTTATAGCCCACGCCCCACACTGTCACGATGTTCTCGCGGTATTTGCCCAAGTGGCCGCGCAGCATCTTGATGTGCGTATCCACGGTGCGGTCCTCGCCGTAATAGTCGTAGTTCCACACCTTCTGCAAAATTTTCTCCCGGGAAAGGGCGATGCCCTTATTGGACACAAGGAACACCAGCAGATCGAATTCCTTCGGCGTCAGCGGCGCTTCCTCGCCTCCGATGCGCACGCTGTGCGAGGCGGTGTCGATCACAAGATCCCCAAACACATAACTGGTGCCGGTCTCCTGATCTTTGGGCATAGCGCGCGCCAGAACCACTTTCACCCGGGCCACCAGTTCCCGCGGGCTGAAGGGTTTGACCACGTAATCATCGGCGCCATTTTCCAGGCCCGCCAGTTTATCGTACTCTTCGCCCCGGGCGGTCAGCATGATTACCGGGGTCATGATCTTGCGCTTGCGCATCTCCTTCAAGCAGGTCATACCGTCTACAAACGGCATCATGATATCCAGAATGACCAGGTCCACGCCGCCCACGCTCAGGCTTGCCAGCGCGGCCGAGCCGTCCGTCGCCTCTTCACACTCAAAGCCTGCATACTGCAAATGCTCCCGAATGAGTTCCCGGATACGCGGCTCGTCATCCACAATCAAAATTTTCGGCATCTCAATCTCCGTCCCCCTTCTTCTATGCCATTCTGCGGTTATGATATCATAATACCGAAGCGATATGTCCAATTTGTGAAAATTTTGTCTCGAATTTCCGAAAAAGCACCTGTTTCGGTTTGACGCGGCGTGCCCGGCGCGTTACAATGAACAACAGCGACAAAGGAAAGCGAGATGGACAATGTTGGAGTGGATCGTTTGGATCATTGGCGTGATCGTCACTCTATTATGGGTACTGCTGCGGCCCGGCCGTTGCAAAGCCGGCCAGCAGCTGCCGTTTCTGGGCGTCAACCATGCGCACCGCGGACTACACAGCGAGGATAAAACCGTACCGGAAAACAGTCTGCCCGCCTTTCGGGCCGCAGTGGAGGCCGGATACGGCATGGAGCTGGACATTCAGCTTTCCAAAGACGGCCAGGTGATGGTTTTTCACGACGACACCCTGGACCGCGTATGCGGTGTACACGGACGGGTGGACGCGTTCACCTTTGATGAGCTGCGGCAGATGCATTTGTGCGGCACGCAGGAGACGCTTCCCCTTCTGACCGAGGTATTCGAAGTCGTACAGGGCCGCCAGCCCATGATCATTGAACTGAAGACCGGCCCCCGAAACAACGAACTCTGCGAAAAGGGGCTGGCGCTGATGCGCGATTATCAGCGCCGGTATCCGGGTGCCGCCTTCTGTGTGGAAAGCTTTGACCCGCGGATCGTTGCCTGGTTCCGCCGCAACGCACCTGATATTTTCCGGGGCCAGCTGGCGGACGAACCCAAAAGCTATGAAAATCTGTCCCCGTTCAAACGCTTCTGCCTGGGCTGCACCCTGGGCAATGTCATTGCGCGGCCCCAGTTCATCGCCTATGGGCCCGGCCGCAAACCAGTGCTGGAACGTCTGGCGGAGGCCATGGGCGCTGTGCGTGTGTGCTGGACGGTGCGCCCGCAGAACGACATTGTGGCCAAAGAACTGGAAAACGACGCAGTGATTTTTGAATTCTACCGTCCCAAACCCCGCTACAAATAAGACCGATGAAAAAGGCAGACTCTCCCGCAATGTGAGAGTCTGCCTTTTTTGTGCCGTTCCGCACATCGTTTCATTCGTTCAAAAAGCGTTCCAGTTCCGGCCAGCGCCGCTTTGCCTCTTCATAGCCCGCCTGATACAGGGCGCGCAGCTTCTGCGGATCTTTTTCAATGCGGCCGATGCCGCTGGGTTTCTGTGGCCGAAGGACGAAGGCATTTCCCGCCGCCTCCTGCCGGGCCACCTGTTCCAGCGTGCGGTTGTAGCGTATATGGCGGTCACCCAGCGCCTGCACCAGTCTGGGCCAGCGGCGGTACCGAGCCCGGATCGCCGGCATCATCCGGTTGGGCTGTTTGCGATAGCTGGCCATCTGCGTCAGGATCAGAACGTGTTTTTCATTGCCGTCGGCCATGCTTTTGCTCAGGGGAATGGAGTCCGCCACGCCGCCGTCCAGATAGTTCTGCCCGTCGATGGGGACCATGCGGGACAGCAGCGGCAGGGAAGCCGAGGCGCGAATGGCGCTGATGTTCTTTTTCATATCCCGGGACTCGATGTATTCCGCTTTGCCGGTGCGGCAATTGGTGACCACCGCATAAAAATGGCCGGGGTAACGCAGTGCCGCCGCGTAGTCCATGGGGTCCAGGCGGTTTGGAATGGTGTCGTAGCAGAATTTGACGCCGAAAAAGTCGCCGGTTTTCAAAAAGCTGCGCATGCCGCAGTAGCGCGGGTCATCCAGATAATTCACGGCCACCCGCAAAGCTCGTCCCTTCTGCCCTGCAATATAACTGCAGGCATGGCACGCACCTGCCGAAACCGCGTAAATGTTATCAAACGTCAGCCCTTTTTCCAGAAAAAAGTCCAGCACACCGGCAGTGAACACGCCGCGCATGCCGCCGCCTTCCAGAACAAGCCCTGTCTTTGCCATGTGATTTCTACCTTCTTTTGCAGCGTATGATTCTTGTTTTATTGTAGCACATTTTCGGCTGAAATTCACGGCTCACAGTGCATTTTGTTTACAGGTCGTCCACCAGCGCCGTGCTTTTGGCATAAGCGGTGCTCTTGGCCTCAAAAAAGTCGGTTTTGACCATGTTGGCATTGGAATACTGGCTGACCCACACCATATCCGCAGGCTCGCGCTCGCAGCCTTCAAACAGCGTGCCAAAGCCCAGGCTGGACCAGCGCAGATTGCCCAGGTAGCGGATGTAGTCCGTGACCATACGGCTTGTGAGGCCGGGCACTGCATCCCCGATGACGTAGTGGCCCCAGGCGATCTCCTGCCGGACGCCCTCTTCCAGCATCTGCCGCAGCATCTCCACATTTTCCGGGCTGAACAGTTCGGGCTGCTCTTTCTGAAGTTCCAGCAAAATGCTGCGGAACAGCCACAAATGCGTGTTTTCATCCCGATTGATGTAGCGGATCTCCTGCGCGGAACCGGGCATTTTTCCGTTGCGGGACAAATTGTAAAAGAACATGAAGCCCGAGTAAAAATAGACGCCTTCCAAAATGAAGTTGGCCATCAGCACCCGCAGCAGCGTCACCGGATCGCGCTTTTCCTGAAACTCATTGTACAGATCTCCGATGAACGTATTGCGCCGCAACAGGTGCTCGTCTGTTTTCCACTGGTACAGAATCTCATCCCGCTGTGTGGGGCTGCAGATGGTGTCCAGCATATAGCTGTAGCTTTGGCTGTGCACGCACTCCTGAAAGGCCTGAATGGACAGACACAGGTTCACCTCGTTGGCGGTGATATACTCCCCGATGTTGGGCAGATTGGCCGTTTGAATAGAATCCAGAAAGACCAGAAAACTGAGGATCTTGTCATAGGCAGTGCGCTCTGCCTGGGACAGATTGGGATAGTCCTTGACGTCCTGCGCCAGATTGATCTCTTCCGGGATCCAGAAATTGTTCATTGCCTGCCGGTACCAGTCGCTGACCCACGGATATTTCAAATTGTTGAAATCGTTCAGGTTGGTGGTGTTTCCCCCGATCATGCGGCGCAGGCGCACGTCGGTGTCGCCGCCCGGGTTAAACAGCGGTTTTTTCACAAGATGAGCCATCTTTTTCTCTCCTTTCCATCAGGAAGAGCAGCTTTCGCACTCTTCCACCTCCAGCGATTTGGAACGCACATAATAAATGGTTTTCACGCCGTTTTCCCATGCCTGCACATACAGATTCAGCACTTTGCGCAGCGTGTAGTCGTTGGTGATATACAGATTCATACTCTGGGCCTGATCGATGTGGCGCTGGCGCACGCCGCAGGCGCGCACGCTCCAGCTTTGGTCCATCTGGTGCGCCGCCTTGTAGTACCAATAGGTCTCCATGGACAGCTGCGGTGCAATGCGCGGCAGCATGCTGCCTTTTTTCTCCTCCAGGAAGAAGCGCTTCATAATGGGGTCGATACCTGCCGTGGTTCCCGAAAGGATGCTGGTGGAAGACGTGGGCGCCACCGCCAGCAGATAGGCATTGCGCATGCCCTGCCGGGCCACACGGGCAGCCAGTTCCCGCCACTGGGGCGAGGTGTAGCCCCGCTTTTCAAAATAGGCACCGGTCTGCCAGTCGCTTCCCTCGAAGAATCCATAGCTGCCCTTTTCCGCCGCAATGGAGCTGCTGGCCGCAATGGCCGCACGGTTGATGCGTTCAAACAAATCGTCCACAAATTCCAGATGCTCCTGGCTCTCCCAGCGCAGCTTATGTTTGGCCAGCATGTGATGATATCCGGACACACCCAGACCAATGCTGCGATAGCGCCGGTTGGTAAGTTTGGCGTAGGGCAGCGGATAGAAATTCAAATCGATCACATTGTCCAGCGCACGCACTGCCGCAGTGACCACACTGCTCAGCGCCTGGTCATCTTCCACCGGCAAATTGCCCAGGCAAAGGCTGGCCAGATTGCACACCACAAATTCGCCCGGGCGGGTGCGGGTGACCACTACGGTGTCTCCGTGCTCGGTTTCCACCGTCTGGCTGACCTCTTCGATGGGAGCCATGTTCTGAGCGATCTCCGTGCACAGATTGGAACAGTAAATCATTCCCTTATGGCCGTTGGGATTCATGCGGTTGACAAGGTCCCGGTTGAAGGTGAAGGGCGTTCCGGTTTCCACCGCGCTTTTCAGCACAAGGCGCACAATTTGCTTGACCGTGACCATGCGTTTGGAGATGCGGGGATCCGCCACGCAATCGCGGTACCGCCGCTCCCATTCTTCGCCCCAGTAATCTTCCAGCGCATACCCCTTCACCGTCAAAATTTCATGGGGGCACATCAGCGCCCATTCCGCGTCCAGATTCTCTTTGGCCAGTTTCCAGAACAAATCGGGATAGCACACCGCCGGAAACACGTCATGCGCTTTCATGCGGTCATCGCCGTTGTTGGTGCGCAGCTGCAAAAACTCGGGCAGATCTTTGTGCCAGGCATCCAGATACACAGCGACCGCTCCCTGGCGCATCCCCAGCTGATCCACTGCCACCGCCGTGTCGTTGACCAGACGGATCCACCGGATCACGCCGCCGGCCGCTCCCTCAAAACCTCGGATGCTGCCGCCGGTGGCGCGCACCTTGCCGAAATACAAACCCATGCCGCCGCCGAATTTGCTGACCTGCGCAAAGTTATCGATAGAGCGGTAAATTCCCGTGAGACTGTCGGGCACTACATCGATGAAACAGCTGGAGAGCTGATGGTATGGCTTGCGGGCGTTGGACAGGGTGGGCGTGGCCATGCTCACCTGCTGCAGGCTGAGCATGTCATAGAATTTTTTCACCCAGTTCAGGCGGTCGTTTTTCTCCAAAAGCGCCAGATGCAGCGCAATGCCGAGGTACATCTCCTGCGGCGTTTCCAACCGGACGTGGCTGCGGGAACGGATGACGTAGCGGTTCAAAAGAAGGTCCAGTCCGGCATAGGTGAACAGCCGGTCCCGGCTGTCATCCAGAAAGGACGCTGCCTGCTCCAGTTCCTGCCGGCTGTAACCGCTGAGAATGTATTCCCCGTACAAACCTTTTTCCGTCAGATAGCGCAGCTTTTCGTAGAAGCTGGAAACACCCCGCCGCTCCAGTTCCTGCTCCAGACCGAGGCCAAAGGAAAAGCGAAGCAGCCGAGCCGCCACATAATCCCAGGAAGGAGCTTCCGGGCTGGTCATTTCCACCGCGGCCTTGGTCAAAGCCTCCAAAAGCTGCGCCTGCTCCATGCCCGGCTTGCAGAACCCCGCAAACTTCGCCTGCAGCGCGCCCAGGTCGCACTGTTCGCCATAATCTTTCTGAATAGCGGCCAGGACCGGCTCCAGTGCAGGACACAGCGCGGACGCTGCGATCTGCGAGCGAAGCGCCCGCAGATGTGTGCGCTGATTCCGGTACAAAATATAGCTTTTGGCCTCACTGTAGTGACCTTCCTCCATCAGAACGCGCTCCACCACATCCTGAATCTCTTCCACGCTCCACTCCTGGGGGCGGGATGAAAGATGTTCCTCCACCCGCCGGAGCAGCTGTTCCAGACGCACCCGCTCCACAGGCGTCCGGGTATCGGTGAAAGCCTTGCTCATAGCGGTAATAATCTTTTCCGGCGTATAGGCCTGCCGGTCTCCGTTGCGCTTGATGATCGTGCGGTCCATGGCGATCTCTCCATTCACATATTATACTTATTTAGTATAATATGTATTCAGCGCCGCGTCAATCGGAAGTTACAAAAAAACATCCGTATTTTCTTTTGAAAACACGGATGTTTTTTATTTGATCACATCTACATGAACGCGGCTCTTTCCGCTGCGCTTGGCCGTGTACATGGCGCGGTCGACCCGCGCGTACCACGTTTCGAAAGGCATTTTTTCGCTGCTGCAAACAACGCCGATGCTCAGCGTCGGGCCCAGCTTGCCATACAGCTGGCTGGTCCGCCGGGCAAACAGCTGGCAGAACAGTTCCGCCTTATGCCGTGCAATGGACTCCGAATCCGTATGGCTGAGATACACCAGGAACTCATCGCCGCCAAAACGTACGGCAACGTCATTTTCACGCACATTTTCTTTCAGGATCTTGCCCAGTTCCACCAGGACGCTGTCCCCTACCTGATGGCCCAAATGGTCATTGAGCTGCTTGAAGTCATCGATATCGATCAGCATCAAAGCGCCCTTTCCATCGTCCATTTCCAACCGGCGAACTGCCTCGCGCCGGTTGAGCAGATGGGTCAACGCATCCACCGTGGCCTCTTTGGTCAGCCGCTTTTGCAGTTCAATGGAAGTAGAAATATCCATAATGATGCTGATCATTGCGGCGCGGCCGTCCTCGGTGGTGATAAAGCGCCCCTTGTCATACACCCACAGATACGTTCCATTTTTGCGGCGCATCCGGTACTGCACCTGATACTCTCCCGGGCCGCGGAAACCACTCCAAACCTGTTTTTCCACCAGCGGAAGATCATCCGGGTGAATGATTTTTGCCATCTTGCCGCCGGTATCTTCCATCAGTTCCCGATAGGTATATCCCATATAGCCCAGCAGTTCGTCGTTGATCACGTACAGCGGGAACCCGTCTTCCATGTATCCGCCCATGATGCCGCCCGGAATGACGTCGCTCATCAGCTTCAGCAGTTTCTTCTGGGAGCTTTCCTGCATATGAACAACGTCCTGCCGGCCGTAATTCAGCGGAAGGAATTCTCGTTCCGGCTGGTGAATGGAGGGCGCCGACATATGAATGCTGCCGATTTTCCAGTCTCCGTCCCGCCGCACAAAGCCAACGGTCAGACGCGTTTGGAACTGCAGACGGCCACCTGCTCCATCGGAGGTATCCAGGTCCACCAAACAGAAGCTGGCGCACACATCCGGCGTGAGGCTTTTCTCACGGTAATTCAAAAGCTCATATTTGACGGGTTCGGAACTTTCATGAAACTCCTCACGCATCAGCACCGCCAGCGCCTGCTTGTCGGCGGCGATCTCATGCTCTCCGGTTCCCAGGCTGTAAACGTCCTCTGTCAGGAAGGAAAGACTTTTTTCCAAATCACGCTGCGTCAGGTACGCATCAAAAAAACGCTCCAGCGTTTCTCTTGGCTGAGATGGCACGTCGATCTCCCTCCTTTGACAAAAATCACTCCGGCATGAGCCGAAGCCATTCTGCGTTCTTTATAAAGTATAGGCTACCAATCCTGTAAAATTCTGTCAACTAGTGCCCAGTGGGATATCCTTATTTAAAACGATACATTCCCCACTATAAATAGACAAATTTTGATCAAATTGAAAATTTGACCCGAATTAGACCGCAAAAAAGACCGTGCCTTTCGGCACGGTCTTGAACAAAACGAGTTCGATTTATTTGCCCTGTTTGGCAGCCAGATCCGCCAAAGCGTCTTTGCGGGACAGGTTGATGCGGCCCTGCTGATCGATCTCGGTGACCTTAACCAGCAGCTCGTCGCCCACAGCGACCACGTCTTCCACTTTTTCCACGCGCTTGGTATCCAGCTTGGAAATGTGGACCAGACCTTCTTTGCCCGGCGCGATCTCCACAAACGCACCGAAGGTCATCAAACGGGTCACACGGCCTTTGTAGATGGCACCGATCTCGGGGTCTTCCACAATGGTCTTGATGGTGTGCAATGCGCGCTCGCCGTCTTCCTGGTTGATGGCGCTGATGAAGACGCTGCCGTCCTCTTCCACGTCGATCTTGCAGTTGCAGTTGGCGCAGATCTCCTGAATGACCTTGCCGCCCTTGCCGATGACGTCTTTGATCTTATCCACGTCGATCTTGAGGCTCAGCATCTTGGGCGCATACTTGGACAGCTCCGCACGAGGCGCCGGAATGACCGGCAGCATGATCTCGTTCAGGATATACAGGCGGCCTTTGCGGCACTTTTCAAACGCTTCTTCGATGATCTCATAGGTCAGGCCATCCACTTTGATGTCCATCTGAATGGCAGTGATGCCGTTCTTGGTACCGCCGACCTTGAAGTCCATGTCGCCGTGGAAGTCTTCCACACCCTGAATGTCCAGCATGGTCATCCAGCGCTCGCCCTCGGTGATGAGGCCGCAGGAAATGCCGGCCACGGGCTCCTTGATGGGAACGCCTGCATCCATCAGGGCCAGCGTGGAGCCGCAGATGGACGCCTGGCTGGTGGAACCGTTGGAAGAAAGCACCTCAGAAACCAGACGCAGCGCGTACGGGAACTCCTCAGTGGAAGGAATCATGGGCAGCAGAGCGCGCTCAGCCAAAGCGCCGTGACCGATCTCGCGGCGGCCGGGGCTGCGGGGCGCACGGGCCTCGCCCACAGAATAGGGCGGGAAGTTGTAGTGGTGAATGTAACGCTTGGTCTCCTCCGTGGACAGATCGTCCATGATCTGCGCGTCACGCAGGCTGGACAGCGTGCAGGTGGTCAGGACCTGCGTCTGGCCGCGGGTAAACATGCCGGAACCGTGTACACGGGGCAGCAGGCCAACTTCGGCGGCCAGCGGACGGATCTCGTTGATGCCACGGCCGTCCACGCGCTTGCCCTCGTCCAGAAGCCAGCGGCGAACCACGAACTTCTGCATTTTGTACATGATCTCTTCGACGGTGGCCTCGCCCCACTCCTCGCCGTATTTCTCGGAAATGCGGTCACGGATGGGCAGCAGGCGCATGTCGCGGACGTTTTTGTCATCGGTGTCCATGGCGGCTTTGAAGTCATCCAGGAACTCAGCCTTCACAGCTTCGAACAGGTCGTGATCCAGCTCCATGGACTGGAACTCTTTCTTGGGTTTGCCGATCTCGGCCACGATGGAGTTGATGAACTCGATCATCTTTTTGATCTCCACGTGAGCGGCTTTGATGGCGTTCAGCATGGTGCGCTCGTCCACTTCGTTGGCGCCCGCCTCGATCATGACGATCTTCTCCATGCTGGCGGCAACGGTCAGCTGCAGGTCGCTTTTCTCGCGCTGCGCCTCGGTGGGGTTGACCACCAGCTCGTTGTCCACCAGACCCATGTAAACACCCGCGATGGGGCCTTTCCAGGGAATGTCGGAGATGGAAATGGCGATGGACGTACCGATCATGCCGGCGATCTCAGGGCTGCAGTCCTGGTCCACGCTCATAACGGTCATGACCACAGACACGTCATTGCGCATATCCTTGGGGAACAGCGGACGGATGGGGCGGTCCACCACACGGGAGGTCAGGATCGCCTTTTCACCGGGGCGGCCTTCGCGGCGCATAAAGCTGCCGGGGATGCGGCCCACTGCGTACAGTTTCTCTTCAAAGTCCACGGAAAGCGGGAAGAAATCAACGCCTTCACGGGGTTTTTCAGACATAGTGACGTTGCACAGCACACGGGTGTCACCATAGCTGATCATGCAGCTGCCGTTGGACAGGCCGCACATTTTGCCGGTTTCCACAATGAAGGGACGGCCGGCCAGTTCGGTTTCGAACTTGCGGTAATGGGGGAATGTCTCTTTCTTGGAGGAGAATTCCAATGCCATAATGTTGCCTCCTTATCAAAGCAATTTGATTTATTTTCAAGGGAGGCTTTAGCAACAAATCCAGCCCGCGTCGGCGCAGAAGACACGCGTTCGATTTATTGCTAACAACCTTCCCGTTGAATGCGAACAAAATACACCGAAAGGCAGAGGGATGAGCCCGTCTGCCTTCGGTTAAAATGTTCTTATTTACGCAGGCCGAGTTTTGCGATCAGGGCACGATAACGCTCGATGTCCTTTTTCTTCAGGTAGGCCAGCAGATTGCGGCGACGGCCGACCATTTTCAGCAGGCCGCGGCGGCTGTGGTGATCGTTTTTGTTGTCCTTCAGGTGCTCGTTCAGGTGGTTGATGCGCGCGGTCAGCAGCGCGACCTGAACCTCAGGAGAACCAGTGTCGTTCTCATGAACGCGGGCGGACTCGATGATGGTCTGTTTGTTTTCCATTTCAATAACTCCTCTTTTTCAAAATGAATGTGCCCAAAGCCCAGTGTCGGTACCAAGCGAGGATATGCCGGCCACCAAGCCCGGGTATGCCACAGTACGGCAGCTTATATAGTATACCACACGCACTGCAAAAAAATCAAGCTGAAAACGCCATTTCACAGGGACTGTTTTTGAAAATAATCCAGCGAAGCCCGGGCGGCCCGGCGCACCATGGCGGCCAGATCGTTCACGCTTTCAAACTTTTCGGTGGGCCATAAGTATTTGTAAAAAGAAACCGTCACCTCGTCGCCGTAAATATCGCCGGAAAAGCCCGGCAGAAACGTCTCGCAGGTGATTTTATCCTCGTCGCTGACGGTGGGGCGGCTGCCCAGCCCCGTGGCCCCCGGGTGCCGGGTGCCGTCAGACAGGGTGACCTGTGTGACATAAACGCCGCTTCGGGGGATCAAAAGTCCCTCGGGATAGGTGAGGTTGATGGTGGGGAACCCCAGTGTATGCCCCAGGCCCTGCCCCCGCTGCACACTGCGGCGCAGGCTGTAGGGCTGACCCAGCATGTCATTGACCGGCTCCATTTCCCCCTGGGAAAGGCAGGCCCGGATGCGGGTGGAAGAAACCGTTTGCCCCTGGTACTGTGCCATGGGCACCACATGCACTTCGATGGAACGCTCCGCGCAAAGCCGGCGCAGCACTTCCACGTTGCCCGCCTTGTCCTTGCCGAAGGTGAAGTTGTCCCCGCAGAACACGGCCCGCGCTCCCAGGTCCCGCAGCAGCACCTCGTCCACAAACTGACGGGGCGACAGGACCCGGAACTGCTCAAAAGGTGGGCACAGGTACAGCTCCACACCCAAAGAGGCAATGCGGCGCCGCTTTTCTTCCCCGGTGAGAATGCGGCGGCCCTTAAACCCGCCGGAAACCGGCAGGGAGAAGGTAAACGCCGCAGCGGTCAGCCCCCGGCTGCGGGCACAGGACACAGCTTCGCTCAGCACTGCCCGGTGTCCCAGATGGACGCCGTCAAAGTACCCCAGCGCCACAGCACTGCCCGCGCCGTATTCCATTTTGCCAAGCTCGGTAAATCGCTGCAACCGCACTTACTCCCTTTCCACAAACAATTTTTCCGTGTGAAGCGTACCGTTCTTTACCCGGCCAACGCCCAGAAAAGCGCCGTCCCGCCGCAGACGGACCAGTCCATCCGCCGCGGCGCACCGATACACGGGCGCGCCGTTGCGCAGGCGCTTTTCTCCCGTTTCGTCCACCTGCCAGACCGGCAAATGTGCAAACACGGTTTCCACGCTCAGAAGAAGCTGTTCCAGGCGCCCCTCGTCCCGCGCCTGCTGAATCTGCTCAAAACCCACCGCCTGCTCCTGCGTATAGGGGCCTGCCTGGGTGCGGCGCAGCGCGGCCAGCGTGGCGGGAACACCCAGCGCCGTGCCAATGTCCTCCACCAGCGTGCGCACATAGGTGCCTTTTCCGCAGGCGACATGCAGTGCGTATTCCCGCTCCGACACGCGGCCGGTCAGCGTCAGGGAATGGATGGTCACCGGGCGCGGCTTGCGCTCTACCGTTTCGCCGCGCCGGGCCGCCTTGTACAGCGGCTGCCCATTGATCTTCACGGCTGAATACATGGGCGGAAGCTGCATCTGCGGACCCAAAAAGCGGTCCAGCACCTGCCGCACCGCCGCCTCATCCAGATTCGGCGGAAGAGGTGCCTCTTCCAGCGTCTCACCGGTGACGTCACCGGTGTCCGTACGGCGGCCCAGCAGCATCACCGCATCATAGGCTTTGTCGGTGTTCTGCTGCATATCTACGGCTTTGGCCGCGCCGCCGATAAACACAGGCAGCACACCGGTCGCCATGGGGTCCAGTGTGCCGCTGTGGCCAATTTTTCTTGTTTTGCAAATGCCGCGCAGTTTGGCCACCACGTCAAAGGACGTGAAGCCCGCGGGCTTGTCCACAATCAAGATTCCTTGCACAGAGCACGCTCCACTTCTGACAGCAGCGCCGCCTTTGCATTTTCCATACTGCCCAGAATCTCGCAGCCGGCCGCCTGTTTGTGGCCGCCGCCGCCCAGATGCGCACAGATCTGCGCCGCGTCCACACCCACTTCGGTGCGCACGCTGACTTTGTAGCTTCCGGTGGGCTGCTGACGCAGCGTAATGCCCACGCGGACGCCCTCGATCATGCGGGGAAGGCTGGTGATGCCTTCCAGATCCAGCGGTTCCACGCCGGTGCGCTCGATCTGCTCCTTGGTCAGGCTGATGATGGCGCAGGCGCCGTCAAAATGATACTCCAGGCTCTCCAGCGCAATGCGCTCGATCTCCAGACGGCTGCGGGATTTGCTCTCGAACAAAATGTTGTTGAGTTTGACCAGATCCGCCCCCGCCTCGATCAGACGGGCCGCCACCAGATGTGTTTTTGCCGTTGTGTTGGCAAATTTGAAGCAGCCTGTGTCTGTGGCCAGGCCTGTGTACAGGCAGTTGGCAATCAGCGGCGTGATGGAAACATCCATGGATTCAAACAAACTGTACAAAAGTTCGGCTGTGGCTGCCGCCTCGCCGTCCAGCAGCATGGCGTCGGCATAGCCGCCGTTGGAGGGGTGATGGTCAATGCACAGATCCACCCGGTCCGCATACTGGGAAACCGGATCGCCGAACAGCTGGATGCCCGCCACGTCCACGGCAACAATGTAGCGCGGCTCAAAAGAGCCGTCGTACATGCCGATCTCCATATAATCGTAGCGTGCGGGGATCTCGTCCGAACAGGTGACCGCCACGGTCTTGCCCAAGCCCTTGAGCACATGATACAGCGCCGCTGCGCTGCCAATGGTGTCGCCGTCAGGATTTTTATGGCAAAGAAGCAAGATGTTCTCTGCTTTCAAAAGACGGCTGATGACGGTCACCAGGTCCAAAATCTCACTCATAATTTCTCCTCTTTTACCCTTCGGGTCACTCTTCGCGCTTCAGTCCCGCGATCAGTTCATTGATGTGGGTGGCATACTTGGCCCCGTCATCCGCAAAGAAGCGGAATTCGGGCGCTTTGCGGATGTGCATGTGCGCGGCCACTTCGCTGCGCACATGTCCGGCCGCGCGGTTCAGCGCCTTGACGGCCTGCTCGGTGGCGTCATCCGCCCCCATTTTGCTGACATACACCTTGGCACTGGACAAATCCGGCGCCACTTCCACACGCATCACCGTCAAAAAGCCCTGGACCCGAGGATCCTTCATCTGGCCGATAACGCTGATCAGCTCACGCTTCATGTCTTCGGTCAGCCGAGCCATATTTTTGCTTTGTGGCATTGCTGATCTCCTTTCTTTGAGAGAAGGGGCGCGCTCAGTCGCGGTACTCTTCCATCACAAAGGCTTCGAACACGTCGCCTTCCTTGATGTCAGAGAACTTCTCAAGCCCCACGCCGCACTCGTAACCGGCGGCAACTTCCTTGACGTCGTCCTTAAAGCGGCGCAGAGAATCGATCTCGTCCTCGGTGATGACGATGCCGTCACGCACCAGGCGGATCTTGGCGGAACGGGTGATTTTGCCCTCCTGCACGTAGCAGCCCGCAATGGTGCCCGCAGAAGAGATTTTGAACACGTTGCGGACCTCGGCACGGCCCAGCTCCACCTCGCGGTATTTCGGAGCCAGCATACCCTTCATGGCGTCGTTCACGTCGTTGATGGCGTCATAGATCACGCGATACATGCGCATCTCAACCTCAGCCTGCGCCGCCTCTTCCTTCGCAATGGGATCGGGACGGACGTTAAAGCCGATGATGATGGCGTTGCCGGCGTTGGCCAGCATGACGTCGGATTTGTTGATGGCACCCACGCCCGCGTGGATGACCCGCACGCGCACCTCGCCGTTGGACAGCTTCTCCAGCGACTGCTTCACCGCTTCGGCAGAGCCCTGCACGTCGGCCTTCACAATGATGGCCAGCTCTTTGCGCTCGCCCTCGGCGATCTGGCTGAACAGATTGTCCAGCGTAACTTTCTTATAGGCGGCGAACTGTTTCTCCTTGGCCTCGACAGCGCGCTGATCCGCCAGCTCACGGGCCAGTTTTTCGTCTTCGACCGCGTCAAAAATATCACCTGCCGCAGGCACTTCGGTCAGGCCGGTGATCTCCACAGGCGTGGAAGGACCTGCCTCTTTCAGATTGCGGCCCTGGTCATCACGCATCACGCGCACACGGCCCACAGCGGTTCCGGCGATCACGATATCGCCCTGATGCAGTGTGCCCTTCTGAACCAGAATGGTGGCCACAGGACCCTGGCCCTTGTCCAGGCGCGCCTCGATCACCGCGCCTTTGGCACGGCGGTTGGGGTTGGCCTTCAACTCTTTGACTTCCGCTACCAGAATGATGTTCTCCAGCAGATCTTCGATGCCCTGACCGGTCAGTGCGGAAACAGGGACGCAGATGGTGTCGCCGCCCCACTCCTCGGGAACCAGCTCATACTGGGTCAGCTGCTCCATGACATGGGTGGGATTCGCGGTGGGTTTATCCATTTTGTTGATGGCCACGATCACCGTAACACCCGCCGCTTTGGCATGGTTGATGGACTCGACGGTCTGGGGCATGATGCCGTCATCCGCAGCTACCACCAGAACGGCGATATCTGTCAGGTTGGCACCGCGGGCGCGCATGGAGGTAAACGCCTCATGGCCCGGGGTATCCAGGAAGGTGATGACCTTTCCGTTTTTCTCCACCTGATAAGCACCGATGTGCTGGGTGATGCCGCCGGCCTCGCCCGCGGTCACGCGGGTCTTGCGGATGGCATCCAGAATAGAGGTTTTGCCGTGGTCAACGTGACCCATGACCACCACGACGGGCGGCCGCTCCTGCAAATCCTCCTCGCGGTCTTCGTCCACCTCAAACAGACGCTCCTCAATGGTCACGTGCACTTCGTGCTCCACCTTGGCGCCCAGTTCTTCGGCCACCAGAGAAGCCGTGTCGAAATCGATCACTTCGCTGATGGAGGCCATGACGCCCAGACCCATCAGCTTTTTGATGACCTGCGCCACATTGACTTTCAGACGGGTGGCCAGTTCGCCCACCGCGATCTCGTCGGGAATGGAAACCTTGAGCTGCGCTTTGCGGGCCTTTTCCAGCTGGATGCGCTGCAGGCGCTCGGCCTCGGTCTCGCGCTTTTTCTGGAACGGCTGGTTGCGGTTTTTCTTGTTGCCGAACTTCTGCTTGTTGCCGGCCGGCGTGGGTTTGCGGCGGTTCTCCACGTTCTTGGTGCTGGCCAGATCGGTATATTTTTCGTTGAATTTATCCAGGTTCACGTCGGACACACGGGTATCCACCGTGACCGTGACCACTTCGCGCTTTTCGGGCGCGGGGCGGTTCGCCTTCTCCTCTTTGGGCATGCGGATGCGCTCTTTGCGCTTGGCAGGCGCGGCTTTCTGCTGCTGCGGACGCTGTGCCTCCGGCTTTGCCGCGGCGGGTGCCTGCGGTTTTGCGGCGGCCTGCGGCTTCGCCGCCTGAGGCGCCGGCTTCTCTTTCTCTTTTTCAGCGCCGGACGCCGGCACGCTGGACAGGTAAGCATCCAGGCTGGTCTCTTCATTCTGGGTGGTCAGCTTTTCAAACAGCTGGTTCAGTTCCGCATCCGTCAGCAGAGAAGAGTGCTTCTTCGCCTCGCCGGTCAGCTCGCTGACCATCTCCAGCAATTCTTTGCCGGGGATATTCAAATCCTTGGCAACATCACTCAGTTTATATTTAATCATGGGCGTTCCTCCTTAACTGGCGCCGCGCAGGCGTCTAGGTTTTTGCGGCAAAGCACCGCGAGGTTTTCATCGGTGACAGCAAATACGCCCGTAGGCTTTTTGCTGACGGCGGAAAGTTCAAACTGGGTCAGAGGCATATCCGCCGTTTCTGTTTCGTTCTGGCAAAACCGGACCACACGCTGGCGCGTGGCCGGGGAAAGATCGCCGGCGCAAAGCACCAGGCACGCTTTTCCCTGATTGACACTGTCTTTCACCGCGTCAAACCCCATTACCAGGGCGCCTGCCTTGCGGCACAGGGAAAGCGCAAACAACAGTTTATTCTGCATTCGGCTCCCCTTTTTCGATCTCGGCCTCCATGGCCGCATAAATTTCATCCGGAATGGAGACCTCCAGCGCCCGCTCGATGCGCCGGGCCTTGCGCGCCTTGGCAAGGCAGGCGGCGGACGGACACACATAGGCGCCGCGCCCCGGTTTCTTGCCGGTCAGGTCCAGCGACACGGTTCCGTCCTGGGCGCGCACCACGCGCACCAGTTCCTTTTTGGGCTTCGATTCGCCGCAGCCATTGCAGCGCCGCAGCGGAATTTTTCTCTGGGTCATACAGGTCTCCTTCCAATGCTTTGTAACGGAGCGGGAACTTCTCTGTTCCCCTGAGAATTTACTCCTCGGTCTTTTTCACAGGCGGTTCTTCGCCGTAATATCCGCTCTCCGGCCGGATATCGATATTATAGCCGGTCAGGCGGGCGGTCAGGCGGGCGTTCTGGCCCTTATTGCCAATGGCCAGGCTGAGCTGATGATCGGGCACCGTCACACGGCAGGCGCGCGTCTCACCTTCCAGAATCTCCACGCCCACCACGTCGGCCGGGCTGAGCGCCTCGCTGATAAACTTGGCCGGGTCTTCGTTCCAGCGAACGATGTCGATCTTCTCGCCGCCCAGCTCCTCAACGATCTTGGCCACACGCTGACCGCGGGGGCCGATGCATGCACCCACGGGATCCACGTTCTCGTCCTTGGACCAGACTGCCATTTTGGTGCGGGCGCCCGCCTCACGGCTGATGGCTTTGATCTCCACGGTGCCGTCAAAGATCTCGGGCACTTCCATTTCAAACATACGTTTCACAAGGCCGGGGTGCGTGCGGCTGATCATCATGCGGGGACCGCGCTCGGACTCGACCACGTCCACCACATACACCTGCAGATGCTGGCCCTCGGTCAGGGTCTCGCCGGGCACCTGCTCATTGCGGGGCAGGGTGGCAACGCCGCCCTTGCCCAGTTCCAGCGTGACGATGCCGCGCTGCGGATCCACATTCGTGACCACCGCAGAAACGATCTCGTGCGCTTTGGACTGCATTTCCGCGTACATCTGGCTGCGCTCGGCCTCTTTCAGGCCCTGCCGGATCACATGTTTGGCCGTCTGTGCCGCAATGCGTCCGAAGTCCTTGGTTTTCAGCGGAATCTGGAACATATCGCCCAGTTTGTAGGTCTTGCGCTTTGCCTGCGCAGCCTCCAGGCTGATCTGTGTGCGGGTGTCCTCCACCTCATCCACAACCTGTTTCAGCAGGCTCACGTTGAACTTGCCGGTCGCCGGGTCGATCTCCACGGAAACATTTTCATCCTCAACGTCATAGTCTTTTTTGACTGCGATGACAATGGCGTTCTTGATTTTCTCCAGCAGGTATTCCGCAGGCAGGCCGCGCTCCGCCTCCAGCATGGAAAGTGCTTCAAAAAATTCTGCGTTCATTTTTCCGATCTCCGTCCTTCTCATAATTGGTTGTCTTAACCGAAGGTCAAAACAGGTCCTCGTCGTCGCACAGCTTGAAATAACTTGCGTCTTTGGTATCGATGGCCGCCAGAGTGCCGTCCTCCCGCTCCAGAGTGACAACAGTGCCCTCTTTTCCGCGCAGAATGCCGGTCACCTCGCGCTCGCCCGCTTCATTGGCACGAATGAGATGCGCCAGCACCTTCTGCCCGCATTTCGCCGCGAAGTGCGAATCCCGGGTCAGTCTGCGGCCAAGGCCGGGGCCGCCCACCTCCAGATAATAGCTCTGTGAAATGGGGTCCGCCTGATCGATCACCGGGTTGATGGCCCGGGTAGCCGCCTCGCATGCCGCGATATCCAACGGGGTATCCCGGTCGATGAAGACGCGCAGAAACCAGTCCGGTCCTTCCTTTTCAAAGCGCACATCCCAAAGCCGCAGGCCCAATTCCTCCAGCACAGGCGTCACCAGTGCTTCCACGATCTGCACCGTGCCGCCCACCTTTTCTTTTGCCATGCAAAACCTCCTGTCAACAAGGCCCTAACAACAGGAAAGAGCGGGCCTTGCGGTCCACTCTTTCCATAAAAACTTATCGTACTGTAATAATATAGCACATCGGTCCAAATTATGCAAGCCCTGTTTTCCGGGCGCAGTCGTAAAAGCGAAGCAGATTTTCCATGGTCAGACGCAGGTCGTCTGCCGCGCGGGACTTCATAGCCTCGTAGGGCAGCGCCACACGGTTGATGCTGAACACTCCCGTGACCCCCTGCTCATACACCTGCTCGATGTGATCGCCGATGTCGCCGACCACCGCCACCACCGGCACGCCCGCTTTCTGCGCCCGGTGTGCCACGCCAAGCACCACTTTGCCCCGCAGGGACTGGGTGTCCAGCTTGCCTTCGCCGGTGAACACCATTTCCGCTCCGTCCAGCATGGCGTTGAAGCCCACGGTATCCAGCACAGTCTCGATGCCCATCTGCATCTGTGCGCCCAGAAGCGCGGCCATTCCGCCGCCCATTCCGCCGGCCGCACCGGCGCCGGGCAGATCCAGAATCTCCTTGCCCGTATCGCGCCGAACCACGTCGGCCAGATTCTGCAGGCCTGCATCCAGCCGGGCAACCATGGCGGGGTCCGCGCCTTTCTGCGGGCCAAACACCGCCGCTGCGCCTGTCGGTCCGCACAAAGGCGTATCCACATCGCACATGGCAATGACCGGCACCTCTTTCAACCGGGGATGCAAATTTCTCAAATCAATGTGATCCACCTGCTTCAGCGTGCGCCCTACGGGCACAAACGAAGTTCCATTCTTATCCAGGAACACCGCGCCCAACGCCGCGGCCGCACCGCAGCCTCCGTCGTTTGTAGCGCTGCCGCCCAACCCTACCACCAGTTTTTTACAACCGGCATCCAGAGCGGCGGCCATCAGCTGACCCACGCCGTATGTGGTGGTGCGCTCCGCGTTCCGGGCGCCGCCCACCATAGGCAGGCCGGCCGCCGCCGCCATTTCCACCACAGCCGTCCCGTCCGGAAGAAGGGCGAAGAACCCGTTCGCCGGTTCTCCGTAAGGGCCCTGCACCGAACAGTGGCGCTTCTCGCCGCCCACCGCCTGCAAAAAGGCTTCCACACTGCCCTCGCCGCCATCGGCCACCGGCACGCACACGACCTGTGCGCCGGGAATTCGGCGGAGAATCGCCTCTTCCATAATGGAGCAGATCGTGCGGGAACTCATGGTTCCCTTAAAGGAGTCCGGAATCACAATAAACTTTCTCACGAGCAGCAGCTCCCTTTCCTGCGATGTTCCGCGTTTACTCGATTCCCGCGTCTTCGCGCACTTTTTTCAAATAAGGAATGCGCTGCGGCTGCGTGCACGGTCCATCATCCTGTTCCAGAGCCGCGTACAGACGGTCCGCCTCATTCTCCACCGCGCTCCAATCCTTTGCCATGGCCTCGGTCAGTTCCTGGGCAGAGCGGCACGGGTCGGCTGCCTGCGCCATTTCCTGCTCCATTTTGTCCCACACCGGACGTACCACGCGGATAAAGCGGGGATAATCTTCCTCAATCTTATAGTTCAGCCGTTCGAACTTCCACCACAGCGAATCTTCGCTGAAACGCGCGCCCGCATGACTGAGGTTTGCAGGCAGTTTGCCCTCCAGATAGCAGGGCACATACACCGAAGCACAGGGACTGGACAGTGTATTGAACCACACCAGCGGCTTATCGGGCGTCAGTTCCACCACCGCGCCGGCTGCTGTTTTGCTGGCATCCGGGTCGATGCTGTGCATACAGATGGACACATGCAGACCATCCGCCGGGCTGAACCGCGGCTCGATCAATTCGCCTTCAAAATGATCCCGCTGAATCTTCTGAAGCGTCTCGCGGGTAATGTCCCCCTTGGCCTGATTCAGCAGCTTATTGAGACGCATCCAGCGGGGATGCGCCGCCCGGTGCTTGATGGACATGGCGCTGTAGGCCTGCGCAAAGTTAAAAGGCAGCTCCCGGGGGTACCAGCCCATCTCATAAGCGTGTTCCTGCAGATCGGGGCTGGCCTCGTCCCACTGCGTGGTGGTGCTGTAGCAGTTGGAAATACCCGCCACATCCTGCACACGGCGCGCCACCCAGCGGCGGTTGACGGTGTCCAGAACCCACGCCTCGGTCGGGTCCGCGATCAGGAACGCATTATGATAGTGGAACACTTTGCCCACAGCCGCATTGCCGCCCTGGCCGTATTTTTCCAGCAGCGAAATGATGACGTGCATGGCTTCATACGCTGTTTTCCCGCGCTCCAGGCCCAGTCGAAGCAAGTCCATGCCGATCAGGCCGTTCTCCGTCTCTTCCTCTTCTTTGGACCAGACCGCCTCGTTGCCGATGACCACTTTGTGTTCGTTCATGCCATGTTCAAAGCCCCAAAGCCAATAGGGCTGCGAACCCATGACACGATAGGTGTGCTCCACCTGCGGAATGGTGATGTAGGTGCATTTCAGCTCTTCGCCCGGCGCATGGTCCGCTGCTTCAAAAAGTACCAGCGGCTGCGCCTCGTTTACGGGCCGATCACTGTTTTTTGCAAACAGAATGTTTCCGGAACGGGTGCTGTTTCCCAGCGCCACCATTGTATCGCAAGAATAGAATTCCATTTTTCTTCTCCTTTCATTGCTTGAGATCCGCACGCTGTGCGCTGCGTTCTCCCAATACGATCAAAATTGAAGCCGCTATGATGGCCGCGCATCCGGCCATCGTTCGAATATTCAAAGGTTCCGCGAATGCCAGAACGCCTGCCACTACGCTGACCACCGGTTCCAGCATATTGAGCACAGAAGCGGTGGATGCCCCAAGAGTGCGAATGCCGTAAGTGAGCATTGCCAAAGCAAAAATCGTACACACAACCGAAATGATGATCAGACAAACAAACGCCGTCCCGTTGGGCGGTGCCTGCAGCTGGCCCAACAACAGACTTTTGGCGCCAAAAATCAGTGTGGAAAACGCGCTGACAAAAAAGATGACTTCCATGGGCGGCAGAATTGCAAAACTGCTTTTGCGCCCTGCGATCACAAACGCAGCATACGTGACGGCAGAACCCAGTGCCAGCAGAACGCCCGGCAGTGCAAGCCCTTGGGAAAAATCAGCCAGAAGAGCCACGCCCGCCAGTGCGACCGCCACGGCAGCCACCTTATAACGTGTAATTTTTTCGTGGTACAGTACCGCCATGACCGCCAGAATCACCAGCGGATAAGCGAAGTGAAACATGGTGGCCAAACCGGTGGGAATGTACTGATACGAAAATGTGAGCAGATTAATGGTCATGCCAAAGCCGAGAATTCCAAACACAAGAAGGTGCCACAGTTGCCGACGCGTCACATAACGTCGATTGGAACGCTTGATTAAAAACAACAGCGCAAATGCGGATGAAAAAAGAAACCGAAAAAACACCACGCTTTCCGCATTCATTCCCTGTGCCATCGCCGTCTTGGAAAACACCGGCATAATGCCGTACGCCACCGAGGCGGCCAAAACCGCCAGCACACCCTTGATCATGTGTCTGCCTCCACATTCTCCCGATCGATCTGCAGAAGTGCCGCCAAAATATGAAGTCTCAGCCGGTCGCTTTCACAATGCAACGGGTCCAGGCCGGTTTGTTCTTTCAGGCGCTGCATACGAAACGCCACGGTGTTGCGGTGAATGTACAATCGCTCTGCCGCAGCACTGGGGCTCATTTCACTGGAACTGAGCGCGATCACTGTTTTGGCCAGTTCTTCATCCTGACGCAGCAAACCCAGACCTTCACGCAGTGCCTCCGACCGCCTCAGGTCCGGCATATGCCGGACCATCCAACACAAAAGCCAGTCCTGAATGTGGTAAATCCCCGGGGCAGCGCATCCAGGCCACCCCATCAGGAACCGGGCTTCTTCAAAGCTTTCCGGCACACGTTCCATTGCCGAAGCCACGCTGCCGCAGACCATGCGCAGTGCGATGCCCTGTGAAGCGCAATCCGCGCGCAGCGTTTCAAAAAAACGCTCCAGTTCCGCGCGGGCCTGCCGGGTTCGACCTGCCGGCGCTGTCTTCAGCAGCACCACCTGCTTTCCGCCCAGATATGCCGCGATGTCCTGCGCCGAAAAGCCCGGCATCCGTTCGACACTGCGCAGCACCGCGTCGTGCATGGAGGACGGACGGCGGCGGCCTGCCAGCGGCTGTGCCGCAAGCAGGCAGACCGCACGCGGCTGGTCCATATCATACCCGTGCCGTTCCGCCCAAAGGCGAACGCTCTGTGCATCCTGCGGGCTCGCCAGAGAGATCAAACGGTTCACATAACTGGTCTTTGCTGTCTGATCACTGAGTTTCTGATCATTTGCAAATTCCTGCTCCATCAGCAGTTCCGCCGTCAGTTTCACAAGACGTGCCATATGCTCCAGCTGGTGCGGATCGCCCGTGACACCCACAACACCCACCACTTCGCCCGCATGGCACAGGGGCATATTGATGCCCGGCTGCGTACTTTCCGCGCCGGCATCTGTGGTGTCAAAGCACTGGACGGTCTCTTTTCGCTCCAGAACAAGGCATGCGCCCACATGAAGCTTTCCGATCCGGTCCGGTTCTCCGCTGGCGATAATCACACCGCGCCCATCCATCATATTTACGTTGCAGCCCAGGCTTTCCATCATTCGATCCACTAGCTTTTGGGCCACAGGTGCGTCCAGAAACATGGCTTCACCGCTTTCATGCGGGCCCGCATACAGCGGGCCCTGCTGTTATTCCTGCTCAGCGGCTTTTGCCGCCTCGCGCTCGTTCAATTCCGCAACAATCTGATGCATACGGTCCTCGTTCAGTTTCCAGCCGCACAGAACCAGCGTCATCAGCAGATAAATCACTGCCGGAACAACGCAGTAGATCAGCAGAATGCCCTGCAAAGCCTGCGGGGTCTGCGCCTCATTGGCCACATAGCCGAACAGGTCCAGCCAGCCGCCGACGATAGTGGCAGAAATGGCCATGCCGAACTTCTGGCAGAAGGTATAGAAGCCGTAGTTGATCGCACGCACGTTTTTGCCCGTCAGCCACAGGCCATAGTCGGTGGTGTCCGCGATCATGGTGAAGAAAATCGCCAGTGTGGCGCTCATGGCAAACATTCCAACCAGGTTGGTCGCAACCACTACAACACCGCTGGTGGGGATAAAGTAGCGAACGATGCTTGCAGCCGCGAATACGACGCCGCAGGCCATCAGAAGTTTCTTCTTGCCGGTTCTGCGCGCAATGGGTTCCACGCTCAAAGCCGCCACCGCCGAAATCGGCGCATTGAAGAACAGGATGGTAGACATCAGCGTTGCCGAACCATAGTAGTAGTTGAAGAAATACGCCATGGACGAAGAGAAGATGTAATAGCCCAGCGTGCGCAGGAAGAATGCAACGCTGACCACCAGCAGCTGCTTGTTGCTGACAACCGCCTTGAAATATTCTTTCGCCGTGGTGCGCTCGGATTTTTTGGGCGCCGTGGCGCGCTCTACAATGCCGCGAACACAAATCAGGGTGGCAAAGGTCGCAATCAGCGCAAAGATCAGTGCCGTGCGGGAATAAGAAGTGTTTCCGGTCTGGCCGCTCTTCAGATACGGAGTGGCAATGGAGATGATCAGGCTGGGGATGGCCACAATGGCAAAACGGATGGAGTTCAGTTTCGTGCGCTCTTCCGTGCTCTGGGTCATCGTGGATGCAAACGCGTTGAAGGGAATCGCATAGCATGTATACATCAGCGTCCAGAAGCAGAACGCCGCCAGCGCAAAGACCGCCTGCAGATTGGTGGGAAGATCAAACTTTGTAAACATTATAACAAAGCTGACAGCCGTGGCAATAGAGCCCCACAGAATCCAGCGTTTATAATGTCCGGTTTTGTCGGAAATGTAGCCGATGAACACGTCGTTCACACCGTCGAAAATACGGCTTACCATCGAAATCAGACCAGCCAGTGTCGCCGGGATCCCCAAAACGTCCGTATAGAACACCAGCAGGAAAATCGCAATGAACTGAAGATACAGGTTGGCGGTGATATCGCCAATGCCGTAACTGATCATTTCCTTCATTGTCAGCTTTTTCGTTTTATCCATGAATAACCCTCCTCTTTAATTGGTTCACAACAACTTTCAGAATGCGGAACGCGCGCCTCCCTTCCAAATGCACTTTGTGCACTTTTATCGTTTATTCGTTTTTTTGATATCAAAATTCTAGCATATTTCACCATGAATGTCTTTATTCCCGCACCCCAGAATCTTTTGACCGCATTTGTGCTCTGCGCACAAAAAGCGACCACTGCTCCCAAAATCAAATTCTCCTGTTCAGGAACAGCATGCGCCGTTGTTCTTCCCTCTCTTTTTGAAATCATATGCCTGCCGTCGCGGACACAAATACGCTTGCGCGCCGGCCGCCCGAAAAAAATCTCGAAACGTTGTATGGTGAAAACATGCAAAAAGCGCGCACGTTCAAAACGTGCG